>JBPYFG010000568.1:0-4879 GCA_051986365.1 Xanthobacteraceae bacterium | reverse complement strand
GGAGCATGATGGACAATGACGCCGTCATCTAAGCGGAGCTGAGTGGCATGGCGGGCAAAACGCCTTTCGTGGGCCGTTCGGTGCCGCGACTTGAGGATGGACCGCTGGTCCTGGGCCAGGGCCGCTTTGCGGCCGACATTTCGTTTGCGCATCAAGTGTATCTACGGGTGGTCCGCTCCGCCCATGCCTATGGCCGCGTCGTCGCGATCAATTGCGCCGACGCGCGCGCCACTGCCGGTGTCATCGCGATATGGACCGCCGCGGACGTCGCCGATATTCCGCCGATCGATTTCCGGCTGACGCGCATCGAGGGTCTCGAACCCTATCGCCAGCCGATCCTCGCGAGCGATCGCGTGCGCTATGTCGGCGAGCCGGTCGCGGTCGTATTCGCGACCGATTCTTACATCGCCGAAGACGCCGCCGTTTTGGTCACGGTCGAGATCGAGGATCTGCCGGAAGTAATGAACGCCGATACAGCGCCGGTCGAATTCTCCGCCGGCCATTCCACCGAACCGGCCGTGGTTCGGAAAGGTTACGGTGACGTGGCGGCAGCCTTCGCCGCGGCACATTCGATCGTGACGCTTGAGCTCAAGATCGGCCGGCACTCCGGTGTGCCGCTTGAGACGCGCGGCGCAATAGCCCGCTACGATCCGGCGCGCGATGTGCTCGAACTTTACGGCGCCGCCAAGGTGCCGCATTGGAATCGCGATGCACTGGCGCGCATGCTCGGCCGGCCCGCGTCATCCGTGGCGCTGCATGAAGGACATACCGGCGGCGGCTTCGGCGTTCGTGGCGAGCTTTATCCCGAAGACGTGCTTACCTGTCTCGGCGCACTGCGGCTGCGCCGCCCGGTGAAATGGATCGAGGATCGCCGCGAGCATCTGATCGCGACCAATCATTCCCGCGAGCAGCACTATCGCATTCGCGCCGCCATTGATGCCGATGGCAAGCTGCTCGCAGTGGACGGCGAATTCCTACACGATCAGGGCGCCTATGTGCGCACCCACGCGGTGACCGTGCCGGACCTCGCCGCAACCATGCTGCTCGGTCCGTATCGCGTCGGCGCCTATGGCATGGCCGGACGCGTTCGCTTGACCAACAAAACCCCGTGCGGGACTTATCGTGCGCCGGGACGCTTCGAGAGCACGTTCGTGCGTGAGCGGCTGATGGATGCGATCGCTGCGCAGCTCGGGTTTGATCCCGCCGAGATACGACGCCGCAATCTTATTCCCGCATCGGCGATGCCCTATGCCCGTCCTCTCGACACGCTCGGCACCGAGATGACGTATGATTCCGGCGATTATGCCGGACTGCTCGACAAGGCATTGGCCACGGCCAAATGGCAGGCCGTCCGCGATAAGCTCAAACGGCGGCGCGCCGCCGGCGAGACCGTCGGCGCCGGCTTCGCCATGTTCGTCGAAAAGAGTGGACTGGGACCGTTCGATTGCGTGCACGCCGCGATCGACACCGCGGGCACCGTCGAAATCGTGACCGGCGCGACTTCGGTCGGACAGGGCATGGAGACGGTGCTGGCGCAAATCTGCGCCGACGAACTCGGCGTGGATTATCGCCAGGTTCGGGTGATCCATGGGCAGACCGACCGCATCGCCTATGGCATGGGAACCTTTGCCTCACGGGTGACGGTGATGGCCGGCGAGGCAACGCGGCGGGCGGCGGCCAAACTGCGCGCAAAAGCGCTCGCTACAGCCGGGCAGTTGTTGCAATCGCCGCCTGAAGCGCTCGAGCTTATCGGCGGCAAGATCGTGCGCAAACACGCCGCGCAAAGTCCGTCCGTAAGCCTCGGTGAGATCGCGAGCGCACTCAAACCAGGTTCGAAGCTCCTCGGCGGCGGGATGCCTGGGCTCGCCGCCGAAGGATGGTTCGAATCGGCCCATATGAATTATCCCTATGGCATCCATTTCGCCGTGGTACGGATCGATCGCGATATTGGGGCGGTTGCAGTCGAGCGCTATTTCGTCGCTTACGACATCGGCAAAGCCGTCAATCCGATGCTGGTTGAAGGGCAGATTGCCGGCGGCGTCGCGCAGGGCATCGGCGGCGCGCTGTTCGAGGAATTTCGCTATGACGGGCGCGGCGAGCCGATCTGCGTGAGTTTTGCCGACTATACGATGCCGACCGCGCGTGAAATTCCGCCGATCGACGTGCTGATCAGCGAGGATGCGCCGAGCCCGCTCAATTCGCTCGGCGTCAAAGGCGCCGGCGAAGGCGGCGCCAATGCGGTCGGCGCCGCGATCGCCGCCGCGATCGACGATGCGCTGCAATGGCCTGGCGCGGTGACCGAGCTTCCGGTCACGCCGCAGCGGCTGCGCGAACTCATCGCTGCAAAGGCGCGCTGATCAGCGCCGGTCTAACTTGACGCTCGACCATTCAGGTATCGGCGGCAATGAAATGCGTCACCTTGGGATTGGCGGACCGGTCGAAGCGGCGCAGCTCTTCCTGCAGCAGACGATCGGCCTCCGTAACGCGCTCATGCTGGCGCAAATGCTCCATCCAGCTTTCGATCAGAAAAGTCTCAAGAATGCGGCCCTCCTGCGCGGCATCTTCGAACACGCCCCAGGCATAGGCACCGTCGCGGCGCCGCTCATGCTCAAGGCGCGCCAGCGCTTCGAGGAACGATTCGCGGTCGGCAGGATCGATGCGATATTCGACGGTGACCAATACCGGGCCACGATCATGTTCTATCGGCTGCGCGGTCAAAGGCGCCGGCCAATGCATCGACGGCGACAAGTCGACGCTTGCACCGGTTTGCAGTTTCCAGCGCCAGGTCAGCGCAATTGCCGCCACGGCGCCGGCGGCGGCGAGAAAATGTGCATTTGCAAGTCCGATCTGGACGGCGATCTCGCCCCAGGCGGCGCTGCCGAGGGTCAGGCAACCGAAGAATACCGTCGTGTAGAGCGCTAGCCCGCGCGCCCGCACCCAATCGGGCAGCGCCACCTGCGCCGATACGCTCAGCGTTGCCAACGCGCCGATCCATGACGCGCCGGCGATCACGCTGGCGGCGAGCGCGGTAACCGGCTCACGGGCAAGGCCGTAGAGGACCATGGCGACGGCCTGTCCGAGCGCACCGACGGCGAACAGCAGGTCGGGCCCCAATTTGGCTTTGGCTCGCGGCAGCAAGAACGCACCAGCGACCGCGCTGGCGCCGATAACGCCGAGCAACACGCCGTAAAGGTCCGGGCCGCCGCCGATCTGCTGGCGCGCGACCAGCGGCAGCAGCGCCCAATAGGCGCTGGCGAACAGGAAAAAACCGGCCGCGCGGACGAGCGTCGCCCGCAGATGCTGGTTGTGCCTGGCATAGCGCAAGCCGGCCAGGATCGCCTGGCCGAAGCGCTCCGCCGGCAGCAAAGTGCCGGCGTGCGTCCGCGGCCGCCACCACAATAGCGAAGCCACGATGCCGAGATTGGATGCGGCATTGATCCAGAACGGGGCGACGATGCCATAGGCGGAAATGGTCAGGCCGCCGAGCGCCGGACCGACTGCGCGCGAAATATTCACGCCGACGCTGTTTGCGGCGATTGCGGGCGGCAGATCGTCCTTCGGGACAAGATAGGTCACGACCGCCTGCCAGGCCGGCACGGTCATGGCGCCCGCCGCGCCGATCAGAAACGTGAACACGAGCAGGTTGAGCGGTGTCGCCCAGCCGAGCCCAACGATCACCGCGTAAACCGCCGAGACGATCGTCGTGATGGTCTCAACCACGATCAAAAATTTACGCTTGTCGAAAATGTCGGCAAGCGCGCCGGCCGGAATCGCGAACAGGCAAATCGGCAGGCTGCTCGCCGCCTGCACCAGCGCCACCATCAAAGCATCCGGATTGAGCGAGGTCATCAGCCAGCCAGATGCCGCGCTGTACATCCAGCCGCCGACATTGGAGACGAGCGTTGCCGTCCAGATGACCGTGAACGCCGAATGGCGGAACGGCGCCGCAAAGGATATGGGGCGTTCCGCCCTATCGGCGGCGGCGCCGCTCATCAACCCGGCTTGTGCGCGAGCCAGCGGCCGTTCTCGGACGCCGCAAAAAGCTCCGCCAGCGCGGCATTGACCGCATCCGGTTCCTCGGTGGTGATGGTATGACCGGAACGCGGAATGACCAGCAAGCCCGAGGTCGGCGCGGTGCGCTTGAGAAAGACGCTGCCGTCAAGGCAGGTCTCATCTTCGTCGCCGACGATGATCAGAAGCGGCACCGAGAATTTCTTCAAGTTCGCTTCCATGTCCCACAAGGTCGGGCGCTTGGCTTGTAGCATCGCCATGGTCAGCGCGTGGCCCTTGGCCGAATGCTCGGCAAGCATGCCTGCGAACTCCGCGTAGCCGCGGGGGTCTTTATATTTCTGCGTGTACCGGATCGGCGTGTCGGTATAGATCGCGGCCGCCGCCGCCATATCGTTTGCCATGAACATTTTTGAATTTTCGGCGGCTTGTGCCCGCATCGCCGCGCGCGCCGCCGGATCGGGCAGCGAACCCCAGCCGCATCCGGCCGCGGTCACGGAAATGCAGCGCTCTGGATGCTTGATCCCGACATGAAGGGCGGTATAGGCGCCCATGGAATGGCCAACGACGTGCGCCATGTCGATCTTCAGCGCGTCCATCAGCGCGATGACATCAGAGCGGGCGAAGTCCTGGCCATAGCGCGCGGCATCGTCGGGAATGTCCGAAGGCGGATAGCCACGCTGACTGTAGGTGACGCACCGATAGGCGCGGGAAAAGCGCCGCATTTGCGGCTCCCAGGTGCGGTAATCGCCGGCAAATTCATGAACAAAGACGACCGGCGTCCCGGCCCCCGCCTCTTCGTAGTACAGGTTCACGCCGTCGCTGGTCTTGATTTTGGGCATAGTCACCGTGCCGGTTCATGAGTTGGACA
>JBPYFG010000567.1:0-6594 GCA_051986365.1 Xanthobacteraceae bacterium | reverse complement strand
CGGCGGTAATGGGCACGCGCAGCCGGGGCGCCCACACCGAGAGCGGCACCAGCGCGTCCACGCCGGCACCGATGGTCATCACGTCGATAGTGGCATCACGGCGCGCGTGAAGACGTCCACCGCCATGTTCACGCCGGCGCAAGCGGCGGCGCGTTAAGGATTCCCCAAATACAATCACAGGACAGGCCTGCCGGGACGCATCCGCGGCGCGTAGTGCCGATCAATGCGGCCGGTTCGCTGCAAAACGCGCAGCCTGTCGCCGCGCCACGCGCCTGATGCCCATCCAGGTCGGAGCGACGTACTCAATAATTTTCAGTTCGGCAGTGGTTATGTCGCAGAGATTTCGATTGATGAGCCAGGTATCGTGATGGCCGTGGCGAGACATACGCACTGAGAAAAAGCCAAGCTTATGGAGACGGGCCAGCGTTGAGCTCACCTCGCTGGCCGGGGTGAGATCACAATGATCGTGAAATTCGACGCTTATTTGCCTGATCTGCTGCAGGATGGTTGTTGGGCAGGAATTGAGCAATTCGATCTCCGCACCTTCGATATCCATTTTCAGCAAATCGACGGGCCTTGCATCGACCAGATCAAGGAGGTCGGGAAGCGAAAATGCACGCACCTCGATAACCCGAACGACGTTGCTCGTTGGGTAAAGTGAGCTGAAAACCGAATCCGTCGCGATATGAAAGGGGACCGTACCTGACTTCGAAGCGGCTGCTGCTTGGAGCTTTGAGATCAGCGGGGTTTCGGCGATTGCAGCGAAAGGCTCCGGCGACGGCTTGACGGCGATGCAACGGCAGCCAAACCGCGCCGTTATGGCTTTCGCGAACAATCCGTAATTCGCACCCAAATCTAAGACTTGCGACTGCACGCCAAGATAGCGCGGATGCACCGTGTGGTCATGGATTGTTTCAATCATGGCTTACTCGGCTTTGATGTTCGCAAACTTGATCACTTTGGCCCATTTTTCGGTGTCATCGGCAATGCGTTTTCCGAACTCGCCAGGCGTCATCGACAGCGGCTCGACGCCCAAGCCGATAAAGCGCGCCCTCATGGCGGGATCCAGTACAATGGCGTTGATCTCTTTGTTCAGCTTTTCGATGATTGCGAACGGCGTGTCCTTGGGCGCGCCAATGCCATTCCAGCCAGTCGCATCATAGCCTGGCAGAAATTCACTAAGCGCTGGGACATCAGGCAGAAGCTCGGCCCGCTTTGCAGTGGTGACGGCAAGCGGGCGCAGCCGACCATCTCTGATGTACTCGATTACGTTCGTTATCGGAATGAACGCGACTTGCATCTGTCCGCTGAGGAGATCGGCAATAAAATTACCGCTATACGGCACGTGAACCAAGTTTACGCCGGCCATCATCTTGAAAAGCTCACCCATGAGATGCGACGCAAGCCCGGTACCCTGCGACGCCATATTGATCTTGCCAGAATTGGCCTTCGCATAAGCGATGAACTCGGGGACGGTTTTGGTCGGCAGTTTTGGATTCACCACCATGACAAAGGGGCCAAGGCCAATCATCGCCACCGGCGCAATATCGCGGACGAAATTGAAACCGAGATTTGAATAAAGCGTCGCGTTAATGGCGCCTGACGATACCGCAAGAAGGAGCGTGTAGCCGTCGGGAGGCGCCCGAACGACGATTTCGGTGCCGATATTGCTGCCGGCGCCCGGCCGGTTTTCGATGACGAATTGCTGCCCGAGCCGCTCCGATAACGCTTGACCGATGACCCGCGCGACGATGTCGGGCGCAACTCCAGCAGGGAAACCGACGATGATCCGCACCGGACGCGTCGGATAGGCTTGGGCCCAGACACGGCGCGAAGCGAACGGCAGCGTGACAGCGACCCCCACCAGATGGAGGAATTTGCGGCGGCGAAGTTTCATAAGTTTGCCCCCACACATTAATCTGCAACGCGTGGCAGGTGCCGTCTAGGGTACTGGCGGTGTCAGCGGCGCTGTGAGACTATTTCTGACCTCATTTTTGGACCATCAAAATTCATGCAGGCACGCATCGGGGATTCGGTACGTCGCAAGGAGGACTTGCGCCTCCTCACCGGTCGCGGCTGTTACAGTGACGATTTCAATTTCCCCGGACAGGCCTATGCCGCCACGCTGCGGGCGCCCCATGCGCATGCATTAATACGCGGCATCGATACTATGCCGGCGCGGCGAATGCCCGGCGTGATTGCGGTACTGACCGGCGAAGATGCCCGTGCCGACGGGCTCAACGCCATTCCCCATCCCGCTGCGCCAGGAACGCCGCCGGACATCGTCCTCCACAACCGCGACGGGGCGCCGGTACCAGTGGCGCCCCATCACGTACTGCCCACCGACCGCGTTCGGCATGCTGGCACCGCCGTCGCTTTCGTCATCGCCGAGACACTTGCCGCCGCGAAGGACGCCGTTGAACGCATTGTCGTCGACTACGACGTGTTGCCCGCGGTGACCGGCACAAAAGCCGCGCTCGCGGCCGACGCGCCACGGCTTTATGACGATATCTCTAATATCGTAATCGACGCTGAGCTCGGCGACGCCGCGGCCGTCGACCGAGCATTCGAAAAAGCCGCTCACGTTACGCGGCTCGATACCTGGGTCAATCGGGTCACCGGGGTGCCGATGGAGCCGCGCGCCGCCGTCGGCATTTATAACCCGACGAGCGGACGCTATACGCTCTACGCCGGTTCCGGCGGCATCGTGCGCCAGAAGCGCGAACTCGCGCGCATTCTCGGCGTGCCCCAGGAAGCGGTGCGCGTCATTGCGCGAGAGATCGGCGGCAACTTTGGCACGCGCAACAGCTTCTTTCCTGAATTCGCACTGGTGGCCTGGGGCTCCAAGCGCGTCGGACGACCGATCAAGTGGACCGCTGAACGTCACGAGGCATTCCTCAGTGACTATATGGGCCGCGATCTCACGGTCTCCGCCGAGCTCGCGCTTGATGCCGACGGCCGCTTTCTCGCGTTGCGCACTTCCAATCTCAGTAATATCGGCGCGCACACCGGATCCTACGTTCCGCTGGTGAAGGGTGTTGGTCTGGTGACCGCCGGCTACTGCATTCCGCTATCGCATGTGCGAGCGCGCGCGGTGCTCTCGAATACCGTTCCGACAATTCCTTATCGCAGCGCCGGCCGGCCAGAGGTCATTTACGTCATCGAACGGCTGATCGACAAAGCCGCCCTTGAACACGGCTTCGACCGCGTCGTGCTTAGACGGCGGAATCTTATTCCGCCCTCGGCTTTTCCCTACAAGAATGCGCAGGGCATCACCTATGACAACGGCACATATCGCGCAGTGATGGAGCGCGCGATGCAGCTCGCCGATTGGAAAGGCATCAAGCGGCGGCGCATCGAGTCACGCAAGCGCAAGCGGCTGCGCGGTATCGGGCTCTGCTGCTATCTCGAAACGACCGGCGGCTACCCGCGCGAACGCGCCGATATCACGGTGCAGCCTCACGGCAGTGTTGATGTCGTGGTGGGTACGCTGTCCAGCGGACAAAGCCACGAGACGACGTTCGCGCAGTGTGTGGCGGAGTGGCTCGGCGTGCCGTTCGAGGACGTACACGTCTTTGAAAACGATACTGACGTCGTCAAGGAGGGTGGCGGCTCACACTCCGCGCGATCGATGCGCTTCGCCGGCATCGTGATGGGCAAAGCCACTGACGCCATTATCGAGAAGGGCAAGAAAGTCGCGGCTCATATGCTCGAAACCGCCGAAGACGACATCGTATTCGCTGGTGGTCGCTACACAGTTCAAGGCACCGATCGTTCGATCGGAATCTTTGAGGCCGCGGCAGCGGCGGCAACCGGCAAAGGCATGCCGGAAAATTTGTGCGGAGCGCTTGAGGCAAGTTGCGACGAAACCATTCTGCAGCTTGGTTTTCCCTACGGCGCGCATGTCTGCGAGGTCGAAGTCGATCCAGAGACCGGCGCACTCGAACTCGTTCGCTATACGGCGGTCGACGATGTCGGCCGAGCGATCAATCCCCTCATCGTCGACGGACAGACGCATGGCGGCGCCGCTCAAGGAATCGGCCAAGCGCTGTGGGAGCTGTGCGCCTATGATGCGCAGGGACAACTATTGTCCGCTTCGTTCATGGACTACGCCATGCCCCGCGCCGATCTCTTGCCGCCGTTCACCACCGCCATCAGCGAGGTGCCTACGCCGACAAATCGGCTGGGCGTGCGCGGCGCCGGCGAAGGCGGCACGACCGGCGCGCTTGGCGCCGTCGCCAATGCGGTGGTCGACGCCCTTGCCGAGTTCGGCGTCAGCCAGATCGACATGCCACTGACGGCGGAAAAAATCTGGTGGGCAATTCATTCCGCAAGGAAAAATGTTTCCAATTCATCCAGCCGGACGCGCGAAAGGCGTTTGCGTTCCGAAAAGCAGTCCTCAATTGACTCAAGCACGCATGGATGATGTCATTTCGCCCAAAAATATTGCAGAGATTGGCCACTGAACAATGCTCCACGCAAGCACCAAGCTGAATTTTGACAAATACCGGCTGCGCAGTTTTGTAGACCGCCTCATCGGACTCGGGGAGGTGGACATTCGCCACGGACCGGTGCCGCTGACGGACCTCAGCCACATCATCGAACACACGGACAAGGCCGTGCTGTTCAAGAACGCAGGGCCAGAGCGAGTCGAGATAGTCGCCAAGACCGCAGGCAACCGTAAGCGCATCGCTGCTGCCTTCGAGACGAGCGAGGACAAGCTCTACGACGAATATTTCAAACGGTTGACGAATCCCCAGCCTGTGGTCGAGGTGCCGTCCGCCGACGCCCCGGTGCACGCAATTCAGATCACCGGGAAGGACGTCGACCTGACCAAATTGCCGTTCCATCCACAGCACGCATTCGACGGCAGCTGTTATCTGAGTTCGGCGATCGACTATACGATCGATCCGGCGACCGGACGGAGGAATGTCGGCTGCCGGAGGCTCAGTCTGCGCAATCGTTGCGAAGCCGGCACCAATGTCACCGCCCCGTCCGACCTCAAGCGCATCTACACGGCTTGCGTCGCGCGCGGCGAAAAACTGCCAGTGACATTTACGGTCGGCGCACATCCCCTCGATTTCTTTGCCGCGACGACGCGGCAGGGTGGCGATGAGCTCGGCTTGGTCGCAAGCTTCCGGGCTGAACCGGCACCAGTGGTCAAAAGCCTCACCAACGACATTTTAGTGCCGGCGGACGCCGAGTTGACGCTGGAGGGCTATCTCGATGAGCGCGGCTATGTCGAGCCGGAGGGACCGTTCGGCGAGTATATGGGCTATTACGGCGCGATTCACATGGATCCGGTATTTCATTGTACCGCGATCACCATGCGCTCTGACGTGCTGCACCACACGCTGCTGCACGGCTCCGCCTTCGTGCTCGATCAAACCGACAGTGCGAATATCACGGCGATACGCACGGAAGCGGAGGCCATGCGGATTCTCAAAAACTGCGTGTGCGAGCCGCGCGCCGTCTATTTGCGCGCGCCCTCCGGCGGCGCCAATACGCTGCGCGTCTCGATCAAACAACATGCTTTCGGCGAAGCACGCGCGGCGATCGCCGCGCTGTTCGGCGGTATTATGCGGCTTAAACATGTCTACGTCTTCGACGAGGACATCGATATCGGCGACGACGGGCAGGTCGAATGGGCGCTCGGCACACGCTTCCAGGCCGATCAGGACCTCGTTGTCCTGCAAGGGATGTTGGGAATGACAATGGATCCCTCGCTCAACGGCCGTCGCACTGGCGCCAAATCCGGCTTCGATTGCACCAAACCGTTCGGCTGCGACGGACAGATCCCGCTGACGCAATGCGCCGCCAAAGTATTTAAAGGGCACGCACGTTATCAGAACGTCGAGCAGGCGCTCGCGGCGTCGCCGATGTTCTATGCCAATATTGTCGAAGCCGTCGGCAGCCAAGACGGCCGCGAAGTCGCTTGCGCACTCGACGAACTGCGCCAAGCCGGCCGTCTCAGCCGGGACCGCGACGGCCGATATTATCTCGGCAAGGCAAAGCCTGGATCGACCGGAATCGTCGGCGAACTCTATCCTGACCCGAACGAAGGCGCGTGAACCGGCCTCGTTTCTCCGCAGCCATCAGTCGAGAAAGAAAGCACAACATAGCGTCCCCTCGACTGGGTAACGGCTTCAAAATAATTAAAGCCATTAGTTGATCGTTCATTTACTGAACGAGCCGGGCACGTAGTCTTGCAAATTCGGCGTCGCTGATTGATCCCGCTTTTTTTAGCCCATCGAGCTTTTGGATTTCATCTGCGACGCTGAAACCAACCACACGCCTAAGCTCATCACGCGCCTGCTGAGCCTGCTGCACATTGCGTTCTGCCATGCCTCTTCCCTGAAAGATCAAATATGCAAGAACGGCAATGTATGGAATCACGATCAATGCTATTACCCAGATGGCTTTGATCCAACCAGAAATGTCGTGGCGACGAAACAAATCGGCAAAAACGGTAATCAATAACCAGAACCACACGATGAAGATGAATATCGCTAGGACGTCCATCAGAAAATTTCGATAGGTGAAACCTTCTTGCAAGAAGAACATCGCGATCCTCCTCTGCGCGCCAAAGCAGCC
>JBPYFG010000566.1:0-5525 GCA_051986365.1 Xanthobacteraceae bacterium | reverse complement strand
CCGGGAAACCGTCCGATCTGACGCGCTTCACCAATGACGCACTTCTCGCATATCGGCTTTATACGGTGGAGGTCCGCCATCCCGTCGAAGTGACAGGCGATCAGCGGCCACATCTGGTGCAATGGCTGTCGAAACGCGTTGGCGCGCCAGTGCAAGCCCCCGAGCTCGAGAAGCAGGGTTTAAAATTGGTCGGCGGTCGGCTGCTTCCGGGCCCGACCGGACCATCGGCATTCTTTATGTATGAAAACCCGTCCGGCGAGCGTTTCACGCTCTATTGCGGGCAAATCCGGGACGGGGAAACAGCGCTGCGTTACACGACCGGCGGTCAGAATGCGGCCTATTATTGGGTCGATCAGAATCTCGCCTATGTGCTGAGCGGACCGATGGAGACCGGAAAGCTCCGAGAAATTGCGCAGGCCGCATACGATCAGATCGATCGCCGCACTGCGCCGCCGGGCTGATCCTCACCGTTATTCTGGTTGGCACGCGGCGCGGCCCTGCCCTTACATATCCTTGCGCGGATCGTAGCTCTTTCCGCTCTGCCACTTTTTCATCAGCGCTTCTAGCTCGCTGTCGCTGCCCTCCGGCAGCACAATGCGTATCGTGGCGAGAAGATCACCGCGGCCGGTCTTGGCGGGAAAGCCTTTGCCCTTGAGGCGGAATGTGCGGCCGCTCGAAGTCCATGCCGGGATTGTAATCTCGACTGGCCGGTCGAGCGTCGGCACGCGTACTTTTGCGCCCAGCACGGCTTCATAAAGCGTGATCGGCAAATCGAGCCGGATATCGGCGCCATCGAGGACAAAGAGCGGATGCGGCGCGATCGAGACGGTGATGAGGACGTCGCCGGCACCGGCTTGCCCGGCCATCCCCTGGCCCTTCAGCCTGATCTGCTGGCCATTGGCGATCCCGGCCGGAATCTTGACGTCAACGTCCTTACCGGTCGGTAGCCGCAAGCGCTGGGTCGCGCCGCGGGCCGCATCCGGCAGCGTCACGGTGAGCGACGCATGAACGTCGGCGCCAACGCCGAAATCCTCTGGCTCGAACGTGGAGCGCGCGCCGGTCCGGCCGCCGCGGCCCATCTGACCGAAAGCCTCTTTCAGAATGTCTTCGAAACCGCCAAGGCCGCCGCCCCGGCCTCGCCGGGTCGTGCGAGTAAAGCCCTCCGGACCGAAATTGAAAGTCTCGTAATTCGCGCCCGGACCAAAACCGCCATAGCCCGCGCCCGGCCTGGCGCCGGCGCCGAAACCTTCAAAGCCCTGGAAACGGGGCTTGCCCTCGGCATCGATCTCGCCACGATCGAACGCTTTACGCTTGTCCTCGTCGCCTAAGAGTTCGTGTGCGGCGTTCAGCTCGGAGAAACGGGCCGCCGCTTTGGGATCGTTCTTGTTGGCGTCCGGATGTAATTTTTTTGCCAGCCGGCGGTACGCGTTTTTGATATCGCCCGCGCTCGCCTTGCGATCTACGCCCAGGACTTCGTAGGGATCGCGCATCCCCTGACAACTCCGCGCTGCAATTCGGACCCGCCCCCGGCCCCCCGGCTGGCCACTTCAATGTGGGAATAAAAGGCGTGCCCCGCAATGCAAGCGAATCGGACTGCCCAACCGATGATAGCGCGATCAGCCCGATTTCAGCGGCTTGAGTCGCCTTATTTCCCACGTACCGCTGGCGCTACGGCAGGCGGCTCCTTCGAGCCAGTCCTGCGCGTCACCGTGCATGTAGCTGGCGAGGAAGTCCCGGCAGGCCATGCCCGCTTCCGAGTAGGACGTCGCCAAGGGCGTGATATTGCCGCGGGCGCCGCTGTGCGGATTTTGCCACGGCAGACTTGCGTCGCGGCTGCCGCGCGACAGCGCTTCCGCGGCGGCCGCACGCGCATAGGCGAGATCAAGTTCGGCTTGGGGAGAGCTTTTGGACGGCGTGTTCGAGGACGCATTGGCCGACGGGCTTATCGTTCCGGTCACTTGCAGCCCGCTCTCCTCGGTCGAGACAAGCGAAGCGAGCTGGTACGAACAGCCGGAAACCGCGATAAGTGACAGAATGGCGGCGATCGGTTTCATTGCAATTGGCCGCGCCCGCCACAGCAACTGGCATAGGCGCAGCGCTGCCGTTCCATTATCATTATATAAATGCCGGCGGCACCACTCCCGACCGTCCCACACGAGCAGGTACTCCGAACGATGTCCGACGCGGCGCCTATAAAACACCCGGCGGGGTTAACGGGTGGTGACTTCACCGAAGCCGAGGAGCCGCTGCGTCTGTTTGCGGCATGGTTCGCCGATGCCAAGCAATCGGAGCCGGTTAATCCCGAAGCCATGGCGCTTGCGACAGTCGATGCCCAGGGTCTTCCCAATGCGCGGATGGTGCTGCTGAAGGGCTTCGACGAGCGCGGGTTCGTCTTCTACACCAGCGCCGAGAGCATCAAAGGGCACGAACTGGCCGCCGCGCCGAAAGCCGCGCTGACGTTTTACTGGAAATCGTTGCAGCGTCAGGTGCGTATACGCGGCGAGGTCGAGACGGTCTCGCCGGCGGAGGCTGATGCCTATTTTGCCTCGCGCTCGCGCATGGCGCAGATCGGCGCCTGGGCCAGCAAACAATCCACCGCGCTTGAAAGTCGGTTGGCATTCGAGAAAGCGATTGCGCGCTTTACCGCGAAGTTCGTCGTCGGTGCCGTGCCGCGGCCGCCATACTGGGTCGGCTATCGCGTCGCTCCACAGGAGATTGAATTCTGGCAGGAGCGGCCATTCCGATTGCACGATCGCGTCGCCTTCACACGCGCTGCTCCGACCGCACCGTGGATTAAGACGCGGCTTTATCCATGAGCATCTGAGATGGCGGCAACGAACCAGCCCCGACGTACGCTCCTGCTCACCGGAGCGAGCCGAGGCATTGGTCACGCGACGGTGAAGCGCTTTGCGGCAGCGGGATGGCGCGTGATCACCTGCTCACGGCATCCGTTCCCGGAAAATTGTCCATGGGAAGCGGGACCTGAGGACCATATCCAGGTCGATCTATCGGATCCGGACAACACCGAAAAAGCGATCACCGAGACCAAGCGCCGGCTTAATGGCGAGCTGCACGCGCTGGTCAACAACGCTGCGATTTCGCCTAAAGCCGACGGTGGTAAGCGGCTCAGCTCAATCGAGACCTCGCACCAAGATTGGCAGCATGTCTTTCAAGTAAATTTCTTCGCTCCGATCATGCTGGCGCGCGGATTGCTCGATGAATTAAGGGCGGCAAAAGGCTCGGTCGTTAACGTGACCTCGATCGCGGGCTCGCGCGTGCATCCTTTTGCCGGCGCCGCCTATGCGACGTCAAAGGCGGCGCTGGCATCGTTGACGCGGGAAATGGCCGCCGATTTCGGCACAGTCGGCGTTCGCGTCAATGCTATCGCGCCCGGCGAAATCGACACGTCGATGCTGTCTCCAGGGACTGAGAAGATCATCGAACATATTCCGATGCACCGGCTCGGCACGCCTGATGAAGTCGCGAAGATCATTTATGTGCTGTGCACGGACGCCTCGTCCTACGTCAATGGCGCCGAAATCCACATCAATGGCGGCCAGCACGTCTAGAGCGTGTACGCATAAATTGCTTGGGCCGGCGTCCGCTTTCAGATGTAAAGCGGCCATCGCAGCGACGGCAATGTCCGCTTATGACCCGAAGCGGACATCGCGCGCCAGGTTAAACAGCTTCATCAGGCTCCGCATTTCCCTGCGAAGGCGTCCTCGCTAGCTGTCGTACTCGGCGGACACGTCCTGACCGGTATAGTCCTTCAGGAACGAGGTCGCGACAATGGAGATGATCGCCGTCACCAGGATGTAGATCGCGATTGGCGTGCCCGATTTGTAAGTGGCGAACAACGCGGTTGCGATCAGCGGGGCGGGTCCGCCCGCGGTGATAGACGCCAGCTGATAGCCGATTGACGCGCCGCTATAGCGTAGTCGCGGTGTGAAGCTTTCAGCGATGAGCGCTGCTTGTGGCCCGTACTGCATGTCGTGCGGGATCAGCGACAGCACCATTGCAATGAAGATCAACACCGAGGAGCCGGTATCGATAAGCGCAAAATAGATGAACCCAAACACTCCCATCGTGGCGGCGCCGATGATGTACATTTTCTTGCGCCCGATCCGGTCGGAGAGGTACCCGCTGAGCGGAATAGTTATTGCCGACAAGCAAACCGCTGCCAGGACCCCCGCCAGAAGAAGATCGCGGGACGCATGGAGCACCGTTACACCATAGGCGAAGATGAACGCGGTGAAGATGTAGAAGGGCGCTTGCTCCGAGGTGCGGGCGAGCGCCGTTAAGATGATTGTGCCCCATTGCTTACGGCACACTTCGATAATCGGCGCCCGCTCAATCTTGCGCTCGGCAACAAGATTGCGGAATACCGGCGTTTCCAGGATGCGCAGCCGGATCCACAAGCCAATACCAACAAGCACGATGCTGAATGCAAATGGGATGCGCCAGCCCCAGCTCAAAAAAGCATCACCCGACATCCAGCTGAAGATAAGAACTGCAAGGTTAGCCAAAAACAGGCCCGCGGGACCACCAAACTGCGGCCAAGAGGAAAGGAAGCCGCGCTCATCGTTGTGGCGCGCCCATTCCATCGAAAGGAGCACGGAGCCGCCCCATTCGCCGCCGACGCCGATACCCTGCAACAACCGCAAAATGGTCAGGAGCGCCGCTCCCCACAGGCCAATTATCGCGTAGCCGGGCAAGAAAGCGACCAGGAACGTCGAGACGCCCATCAGCAATAACGTGATGATGAGGGTAGACTTGCGCCCTACACGATCACCGTAATGGCCGAAGATGAAAGCGCCAATCGGTCGCGCGACAAAGCCGACAAAATAAATGCCGAAGGAGTTGAGGGTCGCAGTCAGGGGGTCTTCGTTGGGAAAGAACAGCTTGCCGAAAACAAGACCGGCCATCGTGCTGTATAGAAGAAAATCGTACCACTCGATCGTCGTTCCTACCGTTGCGGCGATAACGGCGCGACGGAGCTCTCGACTGTGCTGGTCTGGTGTGAGCGCATAGTTGGCATCGGTCACGGCGACCATTGGTGTTTCCTCCCTAATTATTAGATGGCAGTCCTCCCTCGCGCTTCGGTGGCGCTTGCGCTGGATCATCCTCCCGTTGGCTGTTTTTGCCAAGGGGCGCTAGCGCGAGCCCCGGTCTCAGTGTCGGACGGGGGACTGCACATCCGTAGAATCCTGCCTACAATGTCTGCATTGACCGTCAGGGAGGCCGCCTATGATCACAGCTATCGTGCAATTTTCGCTGCCCAAGCCCATCAGCTTAGAAGAGGCGGCGCGGGCTTTCGAATCGACCGCGCCGAAATACCAGCGGCTGCAAGGGCTCGTGCGCAAATACTGTTTGCGCAGCGAGGACGGCCGCCGCGCCGGCGACGTCTATCTGTGGCAGACGCGTGCCGCCGCCGAAGCCCTCTACAACGGTGAATGGAGGGCGCGAGTGAAACAGCTCTACGGCTCGGAGCCAGAGATCAGCTGGTTCGACACGCCGGTGATCGT
>JBPYFG010000565.1:0-2007 GCA_051986365.1 Xanthobacteraceae bacterium | reverse complement strand
TCCGACATCACCTCGCGCATCAATGACAGCGGTGTCGGGCGGGACGATTCAACCTCGCCGATGACGGTTTCGAAGTCGAATGACAGCTCGGCGTCGAATTTGCGCGCCAGCTGCTGCATGCGCCGATTCTCGGCAAGACAAGCCATGTGCAGAAGGCGAAAGCCGCGGTTGCGTGCCGCCAATAAAGTGCGGCGCAGCAATGCCGAGCCGACACCGTGGCTCTGCCAATCCTTTTCGACGCTGAAGGCCGCCTCCGCCTCACGCGGAAAGCCCGCTCCGAGCGGGCGCAGCTCCGCGGCGCCGCGCATCGTGCCGCCAACGAAGAAGCCGTGCACGACCGCATCAAGGCCTGGGGTGAGATCGACGTAATTGCGAATGAACTGATCGGACACGCCGCCGGAAAAGCGGCTACGCCGGCTTTGCGCATCCAGACGCAGCAAATGGTCGCGATATTTCGCAGTCTCGCCGATCCACAATTTGCGGACTACACCGCCTTCGGGAAGGAATTCCTTCATTGGGCCTCCTGACATTATCGTCGATAAGACCCGCCTTGATTTTGCTTCCTCCCAGAAAGCAGACGAGCGCAGCGAATTAATCGTGCGCTCGGCGAATCACAGCATCATGTTGGGCCGCGGCGGCAAATTGGCAAGGCGAAGGATTGAGCAACATGCCTATATTCCGTATACGCATGGCTCACGACGCATTTGCGGCGGTTTGCTGACGAAGCGAAGACTTGTACTTGGTCGTTGTCGGCAACGATGCTGATGTGGCCCGCCTTCGAACAATTAACGACCATCTTCTTTCGTTCACACCCGTTAACCACCACTTCCGCGCCAAGCGCGAATTCATGGCCCCGATGGCGAGCTCCGTCGCAACCCAATACGCCGCCAACGTCGCTGCCGGCCGCATCGAGCGTGATGAGGCGCAGCTCGCCATCGTTGAAAAAATGACGCGGCTGGAAGAGCGGATCTTGGAATACTTGTCGCGAAAATCTTCCGCGCTCGATTGGTTGTTCGCAAGCCGCGAGCAGCCGATCAAGGGCCTTTATATCTATGGCGAGGTCGGCCGCGGTAAGACCATGCTGATGGATTTGTTTTTTGACTCAAGTCCGGTCGAGCGAAAACGCCGCGCGCATTTCCACGAGTTCATGCTCGACGTGCACGAGCGCATTTACCTGATTCGTCAGAAAATGAAATTCGGCGAGCATGAGGGCAAGGACCCGATTGAGCTCGTCGCCGAACAACTGGCCGCCGAGGCTTGGCTGTTGTGCTTCGACGAATTCCACGTCACCGATATCGGCGATGCGATGATCCTCGGCCGCCTTTTCGGCCGGCTGTTCGAGCGCGGCATCGTTGTCGTCGCGACCGCGAATGTACGGCCGGACGAGCTCTACAAGGACGGGCTTAACCGCGCCCTGTTCGTGCCGTTCATCGCCATGCTGAATGCGCGCATGGACGTCGTGCGATTGGCCGCGCGCACCGATTTCCGTCTGGAGAAGCTCGCCGGTCAGCCGGTCTGGTATGTACCCGATGACGCGGCTGCCGATGCCTACCTCGACGACGCCTGGCGGCGGCTTTCCGGCGGCGAGGGCGGAACGGCCCGGGAATTGACGTTGAAGGGCCGCTCGGTCCGCGTGCCGCGCGCTTTTATGGGAGTGGCGCGATTTTCGTTCCACGACCTGTGTGAAGAGCCGCTTGCGGCCGCCGATTATTTGCGGATCGCGCGCGAATTTC
This sequence comes from Xanthobacteraceae bacterium, assembly GCA_051986365.1. Lineage (GTDB taxonomy): Bacteria > Pseudomonadota > Alphaproteobacteria > Rhizobiales > Xanthobacteraceae > BOG-931. The sequence goes on along the minus strand of JBPYFG010000565.1, from coordinate 274 downwards.
ACACCATTGTTCTCGAGCACGTCCCAACGATGACCTACGACAACCGCAACGCGGCCAAGCGTTTCATTATCTTAATCGACACGCTCTACGATATGAATGTGAAGCTGATCGCGTCCGCGGCGGCTTCTCCCGACGCGCTGTACCATGCCGATGAAGGATTCGAGGCGCGGGAATTCAAGCGAACAGCGTCGCGGCTCGTCGAGATGGGCTCGCAATCCTATCTGGCTCGCCCGCATGGCGCTGGGCACGAGCGCATGTCCGGTTCGTCGGCGGG
>JBPYFG010000564.1:0-4706 GCA_051986365.1 Xanthobacteraceae bacterium | reverse complement strand
AGGTCATCTCGGTGACGTCGGCGATCTGGCCGAGATGACGCTCCAAAGGTTCGGCGACGCTGGTGGCCACGGTCTCAGGGCTTGCGCCCGGCAGCTGCGCATTGACCGAAATGGTGGGGAAGTCGACTTGCGGCAGCGGCGCCACCGGCAGTTTGGTAAAAGCGAGCACGCCGGCGAGCGCGATGCCGAGGGTCAATAGCGTGGTCGCCACCGGCCGGTTGATGAAAGGCGCGGAAATGTTCATTCGGCCGGCGCTCCCGGCGCGATGGGCGGGCCGAGCGGGTTGGACGGCCGACGTCCGGTCAGGCGCACCGCCAAGCGGTCGAAATACAGATAAATGACCGGCGTCGTGAACAATGTCAGCATCTGGCTGACCACAAGTCCGCCGACAATCGCGATGCCGAGCGGCCGGCGCAATTCGGATCCGGTGCCGGTGCCGAGCATCAGCGGCATGGCGCCGAGGATTGCCGCCATGGTCGTCATCATGATCGGCCGGAAACGCAACAGCGAGGCCTGATAGATCGCCTCGCGCGGCGGCAGCCCTTCGCTGCGCTCCGCGTCGAGCGCGAAATCGATCATCATGATCGCGTTTTTCTTAACAATGCCGATCAACAGAATGATGCCGATGATGGCGATGACGTCGAGGTCATAACGCAGCAGCATCAGCGAGAGCAGCGCGCCGACGCCCGCCGACGGCAGCGTCGAAAGGATCGTGATCGGGTGGATGAAGCTCTCGTACAGAACGCCAAGCACGATATACATCGCCACTACCGCGGCGATGATTAAAAACACCTCGTTGCTGAGCGAGGACTGGAAGGCGGCGGCGGTGCCCTGAAACGCGGTGATGAAGCTGACTGGCAGGCCGAGCTTGGCTTCAGTCTGCTTGATGGCGTTGACGCTCGATTCCAGCGAGTAGCCCGGCGCGGTGTTGAACGAGACGGTGGTCGCCGGAAACTGGCCATGATGCGTGATCAAGAGCGGCGCAGCGCGCTGCTCGATATGGGCGATGGCCGACAGCGGCACCTGGCCATTGGTCGAAGACGACGATGACGGCAGGTAAAGCGACGACAGTCCGGTGAGCGAGCTTTGCAGCGCGGGGTCAATTTCGAGGATGACGCGATTCTGGTTCGATTGCGTATAGATCGTTGATATGATGCGCTGGCCGAATGCGTCGTAGAGCGCGTTGTCGACGGTCGCCGGCGTGATGCCGAAGCGGCTCGCGGTGGCGCGGTCGATCACGATATCGACGGCGAGACCCTGCTGCTGCAGATCGCTGGCGACATCGGTGAGTTCGGGCCGCTGGTTGAGCGCGTCGACGAGTTTCGGCACCCAGGTGGCAAATTCTGACGGATTGGCGTCCTCCAGCACAAAGTGGTACGGCGCCCGCGCGATCGTCGCGTCGATCGTCAGATCCTGCACCGGTTGCATGTAAAGCCGCATTCCGGCGACGCCCGATGCTTCGTTCTGCAAACGGCGGATGATCTGGCTCGCCGAAAGGCTACGCTCGTCGTGCGGTTTGAGCGTGATCAGGAAGCGGCCGGTATTGAGCGTCTGATTGGTGCCGTCGACGCCGACAAAGGAGCTGACATTAACGACGTCGGGATCTTTCAGGATCGCCTCGGCCATTTTTTCCTGCGATTCGGCCATGGCCTGATAGGAGATGCTCTGCGACGCCTCCGAGATCGCCTGGATCAGCCCAGTATCCTGAACCGGGAAGAAGCCCTTCGGAATGACGATATAGAGCAGGATCGTGAGCGCCAGCGTGGCGAGCGCGACGAGAAGCGTCATCGGCTGGTGATCGAGCACCCAATTGAGCGCGCGGCCGTAGCGGGCGATCACGGCATTGAAAACCCGCTCGGCTTTGAGATCGAACCAGGTGCGCTCGCCGTCCGGATGGTGGCGGATCAGCTTGGCGCATAGCATCGGCACCAGCGTGAGCGACACGATCGCGGAAATGACGATCGTGACCGCAAGCGTGATCGAGAATTCATGGAATAGCCTGCCGACCACGTCGCCCATGAACAATAACGGGATCAAGACCGCGATCAGCGAGATCGTCAGCGAAATGATGGTGAAGCCGATCTGCTCGGAGCCGCGCAGCGCCGCTTCCAGCGGATCAAGGCCGCTTTCGACATAACGCGCGATGTTCTCGATCATCACGATGGCGTCGTCGACGACGAAGCCGGTCGCGATCGTCAGCGCCATCAGCGACAGATTGTCGAGGGAAAAGCCCAAGAGATACATCGCGCCGAAGGTGCCGACGAGCGAAAGCGGCACCGAAAGGCTCGGAATGATGGTGCCCGGCAGCGTGCGCAGGAATACGAAAATGACGAGAACCACCAGCACCACGGCGAGCGCCAGTTCGAACTCGACGTCGGCCACCGACGCGCGAATGGTCACGGTGCGATCGCTCATGATGTTGACGTTCACGGCGGCTGGGAGCGTGGCCAGGATTTCCGGCAACACCGTCTGGATGCGATCGACGACCTGGATGATGTTGGCGCCGGGCTGGCGCTGCACATTGATGATGATGGCCGGCGTGGTGTCGGCCCAGGCGCCGAGCTTTGCGTTTTCCGGGCCGCTCACGATCGTCGCCACATCGGAGAGGAGAACCGGCGCGCCGTTGCGATAAGCGACGATCAGCGTGCGGTATTGCTCGGCGTTGGTGACCTGGTCGTTGGCATTGATCGACAGCGCTTGCGTCGGGCCGTCGAAATTGCCCTTCGGCGTATTGACGTTGAGATTGCCGAGCGTGGTGCGGATGTCGTCGATATTGAGCCCATAGGCCGCGAGCGATTGCGGATTGACCTGAATGCGCACCGCCGGACGCTGCCCGCCGCTGATGGTGACGAGCCCGACGCCGGACAATTGCGAAATTTTCTGCGCGAGCCGTGTTTCGCTGAGATCTTCGAGATCGGTCAGCGCCATGGTTTTCGAGGTCACAGCGAGCGTGAGAATCGGCGCGTCGGCCGGATTGACCTTCGAATAGATCGGCGGCGCCGGAAGATCCGACGGCAACAAGTTGCCGGCGGCGTTGATCGCCGCCTGGACCTGCTGCTCGGCGACGTCGAGCGACAGATCAAGCGCAAATTGCAGCGTGATCACCGAGGCGCCGGCCGAACTCGCCGAGGTCATCTGATTGAGACCCGGCATCTGGCCGAACTGCCGTTCCAAAGGCGCGGTGACCGATGACGTCATTACCTCAGGGCTAGCGCCGGGATACAGCGTCTGCACCTGGATCGTCGGATAATCGACCTGCGGCAGCGTCGAGAGCGGCAGAAACATATAGGCGACCATGCCGGACAGCATGATCGCCGCCATCAATAGCGAAGTCCCGACCGGACGCAGAATAAAAGGCTCAGAGACGTTCATCGTACCGCTTCACCGCCGCGCATGGCGTTTGCTCAGCGTTACTTGTTTGCAGGCGGCGGTTGATTTTGCGAACGGCCGGAACGCTGGCTGGAAGCGTGACCTTGGCCTGACGCGGCACCCGCAGCGCCGCCCGGCGCGCCGCCGCCTTCGCCGGTCACTATGACTTTGGCGCCATCGCGCAGGCGGTCGGTGCCGTCGGTGACGACGCGCTCGCCGGCGGACAGTCCGGAATTGATGGCGGTGATATTGCCGTCGACCGGTCCGGTCGAGACTTGGCGCACCGATACCGTATTGTCGGCGTTGATGACGTAGACATAGGTGCCGGGCGCACCGCGCTGGATCGCCGAGGTCGGCACCGTGACCGCGTTTTGCAAGGTCTTCACTAGCAGCCGCACATTGACGAACTGGTTCGCAAACAGCGTGTTGTTCTCGTTGTCGAACTGCGCTTTCACTTTGACCGTGCCGGTGGTGGTGTCGATCTGGTTGTCGATCGCCGAGACCTTGCCGACCGCAAGCTGGTGCAGATTGGCGCGGTCATAGGCGGTGACGATCAAGGGCGTGCCGGCGGCAAATTGCGGCATGATTTCTGGCAGATCGTCTTCCGGCAGCGTGAACACTACTGTAATCGGCTGAAGCTGCGTGATGACGGCAATGCCGCCGGTATTGGTGGTCTGCACGTAATTGCCGGGATCGACCAGACGCAGCCCGACGCGGCCGGTGATCGGTGAAACGATCCGGCAATAGGAGATGTTGAGCGCCTGCGCGTCGACCAGGCCCTGGTCCTGTTTCACCGAACCGGCATATTGCTGCACTATGAAGATCTGATCCTCGGCTTGCTGCCGGGCGATCGAATTCTGTTGCGCCAGCGTCTCGTAGCGCTTTTGATCCATTTGCGCTTGCGCGAGCAGCCCCTGATCGCGCGCCAGCTGGCCTTCGTATTGCTCCTTTAAGTATTCGTATGGCCGCGGATCGACCTGCGCGAGGAAGTCGCCCTTCTTCACCAATTGCCCTTCGGTGAAGCCCACATCCGTCAATTGGCCGTTGATCTGGGTCTGCACTGTGACGGTGGCGAGCGGCGTCACCGTGCCGAGCTCGTTGAGAACGACGCGCACGTCGCCGAGCGCTACGGTCGACGCGCCGACCGATTGCGCTGCGCCTTGTGGGAAACGGCCGCCCGGCGGGGTGGCGGTTCGCACCCAGTGCGCAGTCTCGTAGATGACGAAGCCCAGAAGCAGCAGGACTACAACGCCGATCCCGATCCGCCAGCGCGAACGCTGCGGCGCCTTTACCCACGGCTTGAATGGCTCGGGGATCAGGCGGCGGGCGCCCGGCGC
>JBPYFG010000563.1:0-7861 GCA_051986365.1 Xanthobacteraceae bacterium | reverse complement strand
CATCGAGCGTGTCGAGCGAGACATTGATCCGGCGGATGCCGGCGGCGCGCAGCTCGCCCGCATATTTTTCCAGCTGCGAGCCGTTGGTGGTGAGCGTCAGCTCGTCCAGTTGACCGGAATGCAGATGCCGCGACAGCGAATGCACGAGCGTCATGATGCCGCGCCGCACCAGGGGCTCGCCGCCGGTGAGGCGAAGCTTGCGCACGCCGCGGACGATGAAGGCCGAGCACAGGCGGTCGAGTTCTTCCAAGGTCAGGATTTCCGACTTAGGCAGAAACGACATGTTTTCCGCCATGCAATAAACGCAGCGGAAATCGCACCGGTCCGTTACCGAGACGCGCAGATAGGAAATGGCGCGGCCGAACGGATCAACGAGCGGGTGCCGGTCGGGTCCGTCGCCGATTTCGCGAGCTTGCAACGCTGTTTCTACGCGGTCTTGCATCAGGTTTTGCAGGTTTCGCGGATCAGCCGCTATGCCACCTCAGATAATGCGTGCAGTGTGCCGGATAAAGCCCTGGCGGTCCAGGATGTTGGCCTTAGGCGACGCGAGGAGCTATGGCGGATTGCCGCCGGCAAGCGACGCGTCCGCCGCCGACGGCGTTTGCGTTACGACGGCGGCGATGGCACGCGGCAGTTCGGTAAACGAGCTGATCAGGCGGTCGGCGTTAAGCGCTTCCGGCGCCACCTCGCTGTAGCCGAAATCGACCGCGATCACCGGCACATTGGCGGCGCGCGCGGTGCGGACGTCGGTGAGGGAATCGCCGATCATGATCGCACGCTGCACTTCGCCGCCGGCGCGGCGGATGGTCAGCCGCAACATTTGCGGATCCGGCTTCTGTATGCCGAATGTGTCCTGGCCGCAGATCGCCGCGAAATAGCGGCTGAGATTCAAAGTACCGAGCAGGCGCAGCGAAAGCCATTCCACCTTGTTGGTGCAAACCGCAAGCCGGCATCCTTCGCCGGCGAGTCGCTGGAGCACGCTTTCGAGGTGCGGGAATGGGCGCGAGCGATCGGCAATATGCGCGCTGTAGTGGTCGGTGAAGATCCGAAACATGCGATCAAGCTCGCCGCCAGGTACGTTTCGGCCTTCGGCGATCAGAGCTCGCTCGATCATGCGGCGCGCGCCGCCGCCGATCATCCGCCGCGCACCATCACAGGCAACCGGCGGCAGGCCTTCGCCGGCAAGGACGAGATTGAGCGTCGAAATCAGGTCGGGCGCGGTATCGACCAGCGTGCCGTCGAGATCAAAGACGATGGTGCGCATGATTGCGTATTGTTACCAGTCTTTGCGCTGGTTCGAGAGTAAAACTACGTCGGCGGCACTAGCGTCAAAACTCGCGTCTAGCCAGCGGCCGAAATGCCCAGCGTTGCGACCGCGCAAATAACGAGTTTTGACCCTAGGATCGCCGCCACAAGCCGGATACACAGCCTGTCATGACTGCCGATTCCTACAAACGGGCCGCCGCCGCCCGAGCCATCGATTTCGTGCGCTCCGGCATGCGGCTGGGCCTCGGCACCGGCTCGACGGCCCAACATTTTGTCGAACTCTTGGCCGAAAGGATTCGCGCCGGGCTCGACGTCATTGCGGTGCCGACGTCGGAAGCGACGCGCGCGCAAGCCGCGCGATTGGGCATTGCGCTCACCACGCTCGACGATGTGACCGAACTCGATCTGACCGTAGACGGCGCCGACGAGATCGGGCCGGATCTAACCTTGATCAAGGGCGGCGGCGGCGCGCTGTTGCGTGAGAAGATCGTCGCCGCGGCATCGGCGCGCATGATCGTCATTGCCGACGAGAGTAAATGGGTCGATGTGCTTGGGCGGTTTCCATTGCCGATCGAAATTACGCCGTTCGGCGCGGCGGCGACGCGTCGGGCCGTCGAGGCCGCCGCGGCGCGCGCGGGCAGTGCCGGACCGGCCCAGTTACGGCGCGATCGGAACGGCCACGCTTTTGTCACGGATGGCGGGCACTGGCTCCTTGATGCGCAATTGGGTCGCATCGCCGATCCGCCGGCGCTGGCGCGCGATCTCGCCGCCGTGCCTGGCGTGATGGAGCACGGCTTGTTCATCGGCATGGCGCAAACTGCTATCTTGGCCGGTCGAGACGGGGTGCGCCTTGTCGAACGGCCCTGAGTAAAAAGCACGAAAGGAAAGTGCACACATGATCGTCCGTTTTCGCAGCCATCACGCCTTTGCGTCCGCGCTCGCGGCCCTGATCGCTCTGGCACTCGTTGGCACAGCCGGCCAGGCCAGCGCGCAAGGCGCGGCGCCGAATGCGGCCCACCACCCATCGCAGGCCGCCGTTCTGCTGGCCAGGTAAATTCTTGAAACCAAGCACGCCAATGACATCTTTGACCCGCTCATTCGCGGCGTGGTGATAAAAACCCGTGACTTTTTCATGCAGACGAACTTTATGTGGGGCAAGGATTTGAACGAAGTCGCCGACAATTTGATCAAACAATATAGCGCTCGGTCCGGTGAGCTTATGAATGACGCGGCCCGTATCTATGCGAGCCATTTCACTGAAGCGGAGCTGAAGCAGCTTTTGGCGTTCTATCAGTCGCCGCTCGGCCAGAAGGTCATCGTCGAAGAACCAAAATCGGCCGACGAAAGCATGACGATGGCCGGCAGTTGGGCGGATAAGCTCTCCGAAGAGGTCATGAGCAAAATGCGCGCCGAGATGAAGAAGCGCGGACACGACATGTAATATGGCCGAGCATGACGTCGATCTTTTCGTAATCGGAGGCGGATCGGGCGGCGTCCGCGCTGCGCGCATTGCCGCCGAGCACGGGGCGAAAGTCATGCTGGCCGAGGAAAACCGACTCGGCGGCACCTGCGTGATCCGCGGCTGCATTCCCAAGAAACTTCTAGTCTACGCCTCGCGCTTTCACGGCGAGTTCGAAGATGCCGCGGGCTTCGGCTGGACGGTACCGCATGCATCGTTCGACTGGACGACATTGATCGCCAACAAGGATCGCGAGATCGCCCGGCTCGAAGCCGCTTACGGCGCCGCTTTGGCCAAAGCCGGCGTCAAGGTCGTCAAAACCCGGGCCGCACTCCTCGATGCTCAGACGATTCAACTAGCTGACGGAACGCAGGTGCGCGCGCGCTATGTGTTGATCGCTACCGGGGCGACGCCGAGCTACGGCGCCCCGATCTCCGGCATCGAACATGTCATTTCTTCGAATGAGGCGTTCCATCTGCCCGACTTTCCGCGCCGTGTCGTGATCCAGGGCGGCGGCTACATCGCGGTCGAGTTCGCCGGAATCTTCGCGGGGCTCGGTTCGCACGTGACGCTGGTTTATCGCGGTGAAAACATTTTGCGCGGTTTCGATGACGACGTCCGCCATCACCTCCGCGTCGAAATGGAGGCTCGTGGCATTCGCGTGTTGACCAGCTGCAAAGTCGCCGCCGTCGAGGATGCCGGCGGACATTTTTTGGTGCGACTGTCGAACGGCAATCAAATCCCGGCCGATCGGGTGATGTTCGCGACCGGGCGGGTCCCGAACATAGCGAAGATGGGTCTTAAGGAAGCCGGCGTCGAGATCGCCGCAAACCGCGGCATCGCGGTGGACGAATATTCGCGCACCGCGGCGCCGAACATCTATGCCGTCGGCGACGTAACAAACCGCATCAATCTCACGCCGGTGGCCATCCGTGAGGGCCATGCATTTGCCGACACCGTATTCGGTGGCAAGCCGACTGCGGTCGATCACACCAACGTGCCGACTGCAGTGTTCTCCGAACCGGAAATTGGCACGGTCGGACTGACCGAGGCGCAGGCGCGCGACCGGCTTGTGCAAACCGACATTTACCAGGCCATGTTCAAGCCTCTCAAAGCGACCCTGTCCGGCCGCCAGACGACGGTGCTGATGAAGCTCGTGGTCGACGGGCTGTCTGATCGCGTCGTCGGTTGTCATGTCGTCGGCGAAGGCGCAGCCGAAATCGCCCAAATTGCCGCGATCGCGGTGAAGATGGGTGCGAAAAAAGCCGACTTTGACGCCACCATCGCGCTGCATCCAACCGCCGCCGAAGAGCTGGTCACGATGCGCAAGCGCTTCGCAAGCTTTGCCCGCGCGGCGGCGGAATAGTTAAGAAACAGGCAGTAAGACAGGCTGTCGCCGCTGCGCCTGCCCGTGTATAAGGACGCCGGCCACGGCCATTGGGCCGCAAGCCGGCAATCGAGAAGGCAACAATTTCGCGGCCGGACGGCTTTTTGGGCCGATTGGCGGCCGCTACAGCGCGGACGCCGAGAGGGTAATGATGTCGATGCGGTTGAATGCGGCGCGGTGGAGCCCGGATTCGTGGCGGGCGAAGCCGGCCGTGCAGATGCCGGATTATCCCGACGCCAAAGCGCTCGCCGATGTCGAAGCGCAGCTGGCGACGTTTCCGCCGCTGGTCTTTGCTGGTGAGGCGCGCAGTCTCAAGAAAGCGCTGGCGCAGGTCGCGGCCGGCGACGCTTTTCTGCTACAAGGCGGTGACTGCGCTGAAAGCTTTGCCGAGCATGGCGCCAACAATATCCGCGATTTTTTCCGCCTGTTCCTGCAAATGGCGGTGGTGCTGACTTACGCGGCTGCTTCGCCGGTGGTGAAGGTCGGCCGCATCGCCGGCCAGTTCGCCAAGCCGCGGACTTCGCCAACCGAAAAGCGCGGCAAGGTTGAGCTTCCCGTCTATCGCGGCGACATTGTCAACGGTACCGATTTCACTGCGGAAGCGCGCACGCCGGATCCGCGCCGGCAGTTGGAAACCTATCGGCAATCGGCGGCGACGCTGAACCTGTTGCGTGCTTTCGCCACCGGCGGTTACGCCAACTTGGCGAACGCGCATCAATGGATGCTGTCGTTCGTCAAGGACAGCCCGCAATCCAAGCGTTATCAGGAGCTCGCCAATCACATCACCGAGGCGCTCGGATTTATGCGCGCCTGCGGCGTCGATCCGGGCTTGCACACCGAATTGCGCACGACGGATTTCTTCACCAGTCACGAGGCGCTGCTCTTGGGCTACGAGCAAGCCTTCACCCGCGTCGATTCAACGACCGGAGATTGGTATTGCACATCGGGCCACATGGTGTGGATCGGCGATCGCACCCGCCAGCCCGACCACGCCCATGTCGAATATTGCCGCGGCATCAAAAATCCGCTCGGGCTCAAGACCGGTCCGAGTCAAAAGTCGGACGAGCTGTTGCGGCTCATCGACATTCTCGATCCCGACAACGAACCCGGGCGCCTGACGCTGATCTGCCGCGTCGGAGCCGACAAGGCCGCCGAGCTCTTGCCGCCGCTTGTGCGCGCCGTGAAGCGCGAGGGCCGCAATGTGGTTTGGTCGTGCGATCCGATGCACGGCAATACCATCACCTCGGTCAGCGGCTATAAAACGCGGCCATTCGATCAGATCCTCAAGGAAGTGCGGACCTTTTTTCAAGTTCATGCCGCCGAAGGCACAATTGCCGGCGGCGTGCATCTGGAAATGACCGGGCAGAACGTCACTGAATGCACCGGCGGCGCGCGCGCGATCAGCGAAGAGGACCTCAACGACCGCTATCACACGGTCTGCGATCCGCGGCTCAATGCCGAGCAGTCGCTCGATCTCGCGTTCCTGCTCGCCGATTTGTTGAAATCGGAACGGCAGGCCAAGGCCAAGCCGTTCCCGGCCGTGGCCGCGCTTTGAAGGAAAGCGCCATTCCGCTCGCTTACGTCACGGTGTTTCAGCGCACTCCCCGGTTGCCGGACCGGATGATCCGGCGTTAAACCTTGGCCATGAATGAGCGTCCTGCCGATCGTCTCGCTATTGCCGTGGCGCAGCTCAATCCCAGGGTTGGCGACATTTCCGGCAACCTGGAATGTGCGCGTAAGGCGCGTCAGCAGGCCGCGCGCGATGGCGCCGATCTGATCGCGTTCTCCGAATTGTTCATCGCCGGCTATCCGCCGGAAGACCTTGTGCTCAAGCCGGCCTTTCAGGCCGCTTGCCGCTCGGCGGTCGAGACGCTTGCCCGCGAGACCGCCGACAATGGACCCGCCGTGCTGATCGGCACGCCGTGGCTCGAGGACGGTAAACTTTACAACGCCTATGCGCACCTCGCTGGCGGGCGCGTCGCGGCGCTGCGCTTCAAAGTCAATCTGCCGAATTACGGCGTGTTCGATGAGAAGCGAGTGTTCGCCTCAGGTCCGCCGCCCGGCCCGGTCAGCTATCGCGGCGTGCGGCTCGGCGTGCCGGTCTGCGAGGACACGTGGACCGATTGGGGCGACTACGAGAATGTCGTCGAATGCCTTACCGAGACTGGCGCCGAGATTCTTATCGTGCCGAATGGCTCGCCATATTGGCGCGACAAGGCCGAGGTCCGGCTCAATGTCAGCGTCCAGTCGGTTGCCGAGACCGGACTGCCGCTGATCTATGTCAATCAAATTGGCGGCCAGGACGAATTGGTGTTCGACGGCGCGTCATTTGCCCTTAATGCCGACCGCTCGATCGCGTTTCAGTTGCCGGCATTTCGGGAAATGGTATTCACCACGCATTGGTCGCGCGGCGGCGGCGTTTGGCGCTGCGCGCAGGGACCGGTGGCGCGCCCGGACGATCTCGACCAGGCCGATTACACCGCCTGCATGTTGGGCTTGCGCGATTACGTGGACAAGAACCGCTTCAAGGGCGTCGTCATCGGACTTTCCGGCGGCATCGATTCGGCGCTCTGCGCGACCATGGCGACCGATGCGCTTGGACGCGAACGCGTACGCTGCCTGATGCTGCCGTTCCGGTACACTTCGCAGGAATCGCTGGACGATGCCGCGGCGATCGCGCGTGCGCTCGACGTCCGTTACGATATCGTGCCGATCGAAAGCGCGGTGCGCGGATTGGAAGCTTCGCTCACCGCGGTGTTTGCCGGCTCGCCGCGCGACGTCACCGAGGAAAATCTGCAAGCCCGAGCCCGCGGCACGATTCTGATGGCGGTTTCCAATAAGTTCAGCCTGATGGTGGTGACCACCGGCAATAAGTCGGAAATGTCGGTCGGCTATGCCACGCTCTACGGCGACATGAATGGCGGATTCAATCCGATCAAGGATCTGTACAAAACCGAGGTGTATCGCTTGGCGCAGCTGCGCAACCGCTGGAAGCCAGCCGATGCGCGCGGGCCGGCCGGCGAAGTCATCCCGCAAAATGTGCTCACGCGCGCGCCGAGTGCGGAACTTCGCGAAAACCAGACCGATCAGGACACCTTACCGCCCTACGACGTGCTTGATCGGATCCTCGAACGCCTGGTCGAGCGCGAGGAGTCCACCGCCACTATCGTCGCCGCCGGCTTCGACCGGGAAACCGTGATGAAGATCGAGCGCATGCTCTACCTCGCCGAATACAAGCGCCGGCAGGCTGCGCCCGGAGTTAAGGTAACGCTGAAGAATTTTGGCCGCGATCGCCGCTATCCGATCGTCAATCGCTTTCACGATCCGGGCACGTCACTGCCTGATGCCGCTGCCGCGGCGACCAAGGGCGCTGCCATGGCCAAGGCCGGCGCCTCGGATTTCTAGCCGGAGCCGCCCGCTCGTTCTCGCGCGTAGACTGCCGGACCTTTACTGGGACTGCGGCCCATCCTGCGAGGATGATTGCGACGACAGGAAGGGTGGGCCGACGGTGCGAACCGTTCGCTTGCCGTTATCGCCGACGGTGCTTGTCGTGGCCGTCGCGCTAGGGGTCGCTGTCGCCGCCGCGGCTGAATTGGCTCCGGGCTGCGGGGTTGCCGCGGCTGGCTTGCCGGACAGTTTGGGTTGCGACAGCGCTTTGGCGTTCTGATCGGTCACGACGATGTCGCCGCTTTCGAGCGTGCTCGAATCGTCAGCATTCTTGAGTGCGTCGGCCCAACTCTGGCCCGGCC
>JBPYFG010000562.1:0-5201 GCA_051986365.1 Xanthobacteraceae bacterium | reverse complement strand
CGCCGGCGCCGAGCGTCCCGCGATTGCCGAGACTGTCGCCGTGCTCGACCGTGCCCGAGAGCACATAGGTGATGGTCTCGATGCCGCGATGCGGGTGCCAGGGAAAGCCGGCGAGATAATCGGCCGGCCGGTCGTTACGGAAATCATCGAGCAGCAAGAAAGGATCGGTCTCTTGGGTGTCGCCAAAACCGAAAGCGCGGCGCAACTTCACGCCGGCGCCTTCGATCGTCGGCTTAGACAGCACGATGCGTTTGATGGGGCGAATGGACATGACCATGACGCTCGCGCTGCGCCGCGAGCCCTCTCAAATTGTGGCTTGTTGCCAGGCTAAATAAAGGCGGCCGGCGCCGCCGCAAGAAGGCACACCGGTGATACCGCGCTGCTCAGTCATGCTTTCAATCAGTCGCACAATTCATTGAATGGCGGCTCCGCTGGGCATGGCGGAATCGACGAAGGTCCGCCGCCCGGGCCGCTTCCCGATCCGCCGTTCGATCCGGAACTGCTTCTTGCGCCATAGCCGCCGGTGTTCGGGCCGGTGACGAAGCTGTGATATCGGTCACAGACCAGGAGGCGGCGGCATGCCAAAAACAATCAAGCACGGAGAGGCGTGGCCCGCCTTGCCTGGCCCAATAAAAAGATTGGGGGCGTCAGATGAGTTATTTAACCGGCGTCGCAAACCAGCGACCGTTGCTCCGCATTACCGCCCAGGTTCTTCTTGCATTCTGTTGCGCAGCGCCGCTGGTATTGGCATTTTCGAGCGTCGTGGCTTACGGCGTGCACACGCTGATGCATTGAGCGGCGTTGCGTTTTGAGCCACGTCGGACTGGCGAGTTTCGGCCTGACCGCTTCTAATTCGGCGTAAATCGGCTATTTTGCGGCTACTGAAAAAGCGGCCCAAGCGGTCGAAAACCGGCGTCGCGTGCCTGCCCGCGCCAAACAAAATCGCGCCTGATTTAAAAATACCGCCAACGCGGAGCGCGCTAACGGATCGCGCCGGTCACCACTATCGCCGACGCTGTCTGTGCGTAGAGTCGATGGGTCTGCACGGTCATCCACAGACCCGAAACGAACGCACAACCGAGAGCAACAAACGCAACATACCTCATCATTGCGTTGGTCCTCCCGCGCGCTTTCGCACTTCAACCACCGCAGCACTATGGCGCAAGGCCGGATGCTGATAAATGACCGGCGGTCCGCCGGCGAACAACGCAAAACCCCGACCTGAAAATATCAGTAGCTCTCTCATGACACGGTCTGCGCAATGATCGTGGTGACGGCCATGCCGGTCGTGAACGTGAAAGCAAGGACCATAACCACGAAGATCACTTTCATGTCGCTCGCCCTCGGTATCGGCTCGATGAGCATGGCAGAGCCGGCCGGGCGTTCTGTGACAGACATCACGGAACACCGTTTTTCAGCGGACATTGGCGGCGCCTGACGCAGGCGGATCTCCCCTCTAAGTAGCTGTGTTCGTTGTTGTTCTGGTTTTATTCCGCAGGCTGCTGGCGCGCTTGATCGAAATCAAAATTCGATGTCGGCAATCCGTCCTAGCGGCCTGGCGGCGCCACTTCTATTGCCCGTGTCGCTGTTGCTGGGTCCGGCCATGCGCGTCGTGCGACAGCTGCCGCCGGACTTTATTTGGGACCTGCTTCAATAAGCTTTTCACAGGGCCTTGCGGCAGGTCGCCATTCCCTGCACGGTTGCAGCCTTGAGGGTGGAGGGCGCGCCGTTGGCCGCTTGCCGCCAGTACCAATCGGAATTGATTGAGGACGCCTATCGGGTCGTCGATGCGCTAAAGGGTCTCCGCATTTCGGTGCAAGCACCAGCAATCACTGGCGTGAGCACGCCCGGGGTCGGCGTGGCCGCCGGCATTGCCAATAGGCTGCGCGGCATCGGCATTCGGCAGGTCCGGCTCGCCTGTGGGCTGGTGATGTTCTCCTACATCTTCTCGCATTTTTTCAATCATGCGCTTGGCAATGTTTCCTACGCGCTGATGGAAAAGTGGCTCACGTTTCACGTTTGGTGGTGGCGGATTCCGATCGTCAACGCCACGCTCTACGGCGCAGCTGCGATCCATTTTTCGCTCGGCCTGTGGGCGCTCTATCAGCGCCGCCATTTTCGCTACACTATCGCCGAAATCACTCAACTGCTCTTGGGTTTGAGCATACCGCTCTGGCTGGCGAGCCATTTTGGCGCGGTTCGAGTGGCCGGTTGGGTGTTCGGCCGCGGCCCGGTGCACTATGCGGGGCCGCTCTTTGCCTATTGGGTGGCACGGCCGCACATGGTCGCCGTGCAATTCACGCTGCTGACGATTGCGTGGACCCACGCCTGCATCGGGCTCTATTTCTGGCCCGTTCTTCAAATGGGCGGCGCCGATCCTGCTTTCTGTCGCGGTGCTGCTGCCGCCGCTGGCCATGATCGGCGCGCACCATGGCGCGGAGGAAGTGATAGCGCTGGCCAAGGATCCGCAATGGCGCGCCGAGCATATCAAGCCGATACCGCCGCCAGAGCGCGCCGTCATCGACGAGATTACCCTGTTTTATTTTCCGATCGGCTACGCGGTTGCGCTGGCGCTGGTGTTCGTCGCGCGCGGCGTGCGCAACTTGCGGGAGCGCCGACGCGGCATGGTCACCGTGTCCTATCCGGACAAGCAGGTCCGCATCCCGAAAGGCTTGAGCGTGTTGGAAGCGAGTTTGCGCTTTGGGGTTCCGCACGCCAGCGTCTGCGGCGGCCGCGCACGCTGCTCCACATGCCGCGTCCGCGTTGTCAGCGACCACACCAGCTTGCCGCGCCCGTCCCGCCGCGAAGCCTTCGTGCTTGGGCGCGTCGGCGCCGGCGACCCGTCGATCCGTCTGGCGTGCCAGTTGCGACCGCAGACCGACGTCGCCGTCATTCCAATCTTGCCCGCACATATCGGCGCGGATTTCGTCCGCAACCGCCGCCGCGTCAATATCGGCGAGGAGCGCTATGTCGTGAGTATGTTCGTCGATATGCGCGGCTCGACCCGATTGAGCGAGGAGCGGCTGCCGTTCGACATCGTCTTCCTGATCAACCGATTTGTCGATGCGGCCTGCCAGGCCGTGACCGAGGCCGGCGGACAGCCCAATCAATTCGTCGGCGACGGCGTGCTGGCCTTATTCGGCCTCGATGTCGATCGCGCGACCGCGTGCCGTCAGGCCTTGCAAGCGGCTTCTCTGGTGGCGTCAAAGGTCGCTTACCTCAATCACCAATTCGCCACCGAAGTTCGCGAGCCGATCCAATACGGCATCGGCATCCACGCCGGCGAAGTCATAGTCGGGGATATTGGTTTTCGCGATCGCACGATCTTCACCGCGCTCGGCGAGGCCGTCAATGTCGCGGCGCGGCTTCAGGATATGACCAAAACGCTGGAGTGCCGCGTCGTCCTTTCCGAGGAGGTTGGTAGCACCGCCGGCATTACGCTGGATTTGCTCAAGCGCCAGCGCATCGAAATCCGCGGCCGCGTCGAGCCGATGATGGTGCTAACGGCGGAAGATCCGACCGTACTGGCGGGCTTGATCGACCCGCAAGGCGAGACATCCGAAACTGAACTGGAAGTGGCCTGATTGAACATCTTCTCGTGCTGCGAAGTGCCGGAATGCGTGACTTGATGCGTGACTTGGCTGGAATAAACGGTGCATGGATGGAGGAATGCCATGACGTTTACGAATGTTGCGCTTTCGCTGATTGCCGTCGCGATCCTGTTGCTGATACCGTGCGGCTGCATTCTCACCCGATCGTCGCATAAGCAACCGCACAAGCCGGCGCACTAGGCTGGCGCTTGGCATCGGTTGCGCGAGGCAAGAGGCTAGCGTACTTGCACGCCCGAATCGCCATGTTTGAACGACTGATCGCCGACGAAACAAACCGATATGCCGGGTGGAAGGCTCGGGACCGAGCGTCCGCTCGGCCAAATAATCAGGTCAACGTTAGACGGGCATTAGCTGGCATCCGTATAGGGATGCGCTGGCGTGCCGTTCTTGCACTACGGATGGCTCGGTTTTTGAAACCGTGCCGGTCGTGTCGTCTTTGGAGCCGCTGCTGGCGGGTTGCGGAAGAGTAGCGGCAAGACCGACAACAATCGTCGTTAACGCCGCGACCCATCCGCGGCGCGTTCGTTTTGGGCAATAGCTTTTTTGCGACATTTTCGGGTCACCCAGCCAGACACAACATAATCGGCTTTTCGATTGGATACGAGGCTTGTTTGTGTGAGCTAATCACGCTTTTGGGTGAGCTAATCCGGCCCAAGCCGCGGTCAGACACCTGAAATTCGGTTGTTTTTATTTTCCAGAGTGTACTTTTTGGAATGGCCGCCCAACCCTTGGGCATCGGCAATGCCGGCCAGCGCCAGTTCTTCCGGATAACGGAATAGCCTCTTGGCTTCACAGTCGAGCAGAGTGAGTTGGCGTTGCAGCTCGTCTTGACGATGGAATGGCAAGGTCTCTTTGAGATTTTCAATCATCGCGCGCAAACGGCGAATTATCTGGAGATTATTTGCCCCGCAGGCTCTGATCTCGCTGAATGCCAGATTGACGAAGTCCTCCCAATTCGGCGTCCGGAATATAACGCGCAATCGTCCCGAAGCATCCGAAATTTCATCGGTGCGCAGATTGCGTCGGCCGACGGACCTTAGCATGCGGTGCAGCTGGTCGATTCCGAGCACGGCGGTAGTCGGATCGTTGATCGCAGGCGATACCGCCTTAAGCGCGATGTCGACCACGATCCGGAACGCGAAGGTCGGATCTTGCTCCATAGTCCGTTCTGAGCCGAATGCGATCGCGTTGCGCAGCAACTCTTCATCGACGACGCGCGCGCCGCCGTAGAGATTGAACAGCGGCTCATCGACGGCAACGAAGTCGCCGACTTGGGGCGCGAGTTCGATCACGCCGTCGGTGCTCTCCGCAGCGGCCGTTAGGGCCTTCAGATTGGCCGCCAGAACGATGCCGGAGCTACCACGATGATGGATAACCCGATCTGGAGGACCGAGATTTTGCGGTTGAATGAGTGGCGCATCGAGGCCGCGGCTTGGATAGGGATAAACATCTTCGATCACGCTGAGCCCATCGTTCCCGACTCGCGTCAAGATCGAAATTGGCCGCAACAATCGCGAAGCGTAGTCGATCAGAAACAGAAAGGCGGCAAAGCACAATGAAGCAAGCACAGCCGCAACAAACAACGGCAGC
>JBPYFG010000561.1:0-2945 GCA_051986365.1 Xanthobacteraceae bacterium | reverse complement strand
TATAGTCCGCCGCCTGCGTGAGGCGAGTTGGGGTGAACAAAACCTCAGCGATCAGGCATTCATGGAGGCGGTTGCTGATCGCATGTACCAGCAAGGCATTCACGTTTCAACGGTCAGCCCCGACATTTTCGTTGCTGGGTTGTTGATCGCCGGGCTACTCACGCGCGAAATTGAAGGCGCGCGGTCGAATGAGACCGGTGAGGAGATCGATAAGTGAGAAATTGCAATGGGCAGGTTGTACTTAGCTAGCTAGCGGATGCGGCGCGCGTGCTGCTGTCGGCTTGAAAATTTGGAAGGCGCTCTCAACGGTTAAAAAACGGCCCTAGTGGAGCCCGATTCGGGCGCTGCCGCGCGGGGAGTCGCGGTTCGCGAAAGCGCGCGGTCGGCTGCCGCGCTTTCCGCGCGCAATGATTTCAAAAGCGAAGAGGCCCAGCCGCGAAGCCGGGCCTCCCGCGCTCTACGTGTTCTGAAACGCCTCAATGCGTCGAGGGTGCGTCATACTGGGAACCGGTCGAGCACGCTGATCAGCTGATTAAGCTCGTGGTTCGTCGGAAGGTCGTGAGAAGATTATAAGCAAAAGCCCGACCACGGCCATGCCGGCACCGTAATAGACCATCATGAAACGCTCGCCGGAATAGGCCAACAAGCGCATTCCATTTCCCATAAAGCCCAGTCCCGCGATCAAGGCGAGAACTCCGATGGCTCTCAGTAGCGCGTGCATTCTACGGCAATGTCCCAGATTTTCTTGAATTAGGCGAAGCACGCATTGCCGTGGAACATACTATGTGCCATCGGCATTCGCTTCAACTTCATTTGCGACGAGATGTTGTAGCGTGAGCGACAAGCCCGCTCTGAGTACTGGCAGGTGCTTATAAGCTTTCAATCGACGAAAGCCCTTACTTGCCTTCATCATGCCGGCAGCCCCCAGCGCCGCGCCATGACGACACAAGAAGCGTTGTCAGCGGTTGAAACTGCGATTATCGACGTAGTCGATGAGCCGATCCCGGGCTTTGTGTGCGTGACCGAGGTTTATGTGCGTAACCGAGAAGTGTTACGTTGCCCGATCCGGATGCTCCGATGTCCCGGATATTCGTCTGCTTATTGAGTTAATGCGCGGTACTGCAAGCCTCGAGTCCCGACGTCCGATCGCCCTTGATGGCGGCAAGTACCAGCCGGCGTGTGGTTCCGGCGCGATCGTCTCTGCATAGTCTTATTCGCAGGCTAAAACGTGCCCGCGGTCAGGCAGAAACCCCACCTATCGCACTGTGCAGATTTCCGGCATCAGTTCTGGCCGATGGTGATCTCGGTCGCTGGTACCTCGCACGCGCTGCCGGCGACGCTGCCAACGTCATCTACGCCTTGCCGCCGCATCCGACTGTCTTCGGGGCATCGCGTACGGCCACCACGGTGACATCGAACTCGAGCGTCATCCCGGCGAGTGGGTGATTGGTATCGACCACCACGAAGCCGTTCTCTTCATTGACCTCGGTGATCATCACGTTCTCTACGCGCTGGCCGTCCTCGCTATGCGCGAGAAAACACATCCCCGCTTCGACTTGGTCCACGCCGCCAAACTGCTCGGCGGGCACCCGCTGCTGCAACGCCTTATCGCGCTGGCCGTAAGCATCTTCGGGCGGCAGGGTCACCGCGATGCGCTCGCCCTCCACCTTGCCCTCGAGGGCTCGTTCGAGGGCGGGCAGCAGCCGCCCGCCGCCGTGCAGATACTCCAGCGGCTCGTCGCCCCAGACTTGCGAACGGATGTGACGGATCGCGCCGTTGGTGCGCAGCGTGTAGTTGATGGTCACATACTTTCCGACGCCGACTCGCGCCGGCGCGCTGACCGGCGCCCGCAGGAGTTCATGCGAATGAGTCATGCGCATGAGACTCATTCGAATGCGTCGAGGCGCCAGCTACCATTCCAGCTTCTCCATTTTGCGCACGACGACGTGGGTATCGCGCGTCATGATCCCGGTGGGGCCCCAGTAGTTGAAGCCGTAAGTGAATTGAGCGTAGCCGCCCGCCAGATACACTGGGTTGATGCGGGTGCGCGTCACGCTGTTATGTCCGCCGCCGCGCTTTCCGCGCTCCTGCGATATCGGGATGTACACCGTGCGCTCGACCGCGTGATAGTACATGCAAGTGCCCGGCTGGATGCGACGGCTCACATTGGCGCGGGTCACTATCACGCCGTTGTCATTGTAGACCTCGACCCAGTCGTTATCCTCGATGCCTACCCGCGCGGCGTCCCTATCGTTGATCCACACCGGATCCATGCCGCGAGACAGCAGCAACATGCGGTGGTTGTCCTTGTAGGTGGAGTGGATGTTCCATTTGCCGTGCGGTGTGATGTAGTTCAACACCAGGGAGCGGTCGTCGACCCGGCTTTTCACGATGTCGCCGGTCTTGCGCGGCTCGAGCTTCGGCTTGTAGGTCGTGATGTGCTCGCCGAAGTCGAGGTACCAGGGGTGGTCGATGTACAGCGATTGGCGGCCGGTGAGCGTGCGCCAAGGCACTAACCGCTCGACGTTCATGCACCAGGCGGAGTAGGCGCGGCCGTCGTTGACCATGCCGGTCCAGCACGGGCTGATCAGCAGGCGCCGCGGCTGGCGCGTGATGTCGCCGAAGTTCATAGTGACGCCGCGCGTGTTTTCGGCGAGGTCGGCGAGCGGGAGGCCGACGCGCTCCTCTTCATGATGGAAGGCCTGCCAGCAAACCTCGCCGTTGGTCTCGGGCGCGGTCGCCAGCAGCGTGTTGCACGCGTCCAGCACGTCCTCGAGGCTCGGATAACGTTTGCCGCCCCACTCGACGCAACGCATGTGCCTCGGGTCGGGCATCGGCATAACGGGATTCTCGAGCATCTGGTCGTACTGCGCCTTGATCGGCACGGTCACGCCGACAGCCGAGTGACCGTTTTCGCGCGCCTGTCGCCCGAACGAGATGAATTT
>JBPYFG010000560.1:0-2211 GCA_051986365.1 Xanthobacteraceae bacterium | reverse complement strand
TCGGCGATCGGCGGTTCGACCAATGCGCCGATCCACCTCAACGCAATCGCGCGCCACGCCGGTGTCGAGCTTGCGATCGATGATTGGGAGAAGGTCGGCTACGATGTGCCGCTGCTCGTCAATATTCAGCCGGCCGGCGAATATTTGGGCGAGGATTACTATCGCGCCGGAGGTCTGCCCGCGGTGATGCGCGAGCTGCACGTTGCGGGGCGACTCCACGGCGACGCGCTTACAATCAACGGTAAGACGGTTGCGGAAAACGTCGCCGGAGCGAAAGTCTACAATGCCAAGGTCATCCGCACCTACAATCAGCCGCTGAAAGCGACGGCGGGATTTAAAGTCCTGCGCGGCAACTTGTTCGATTCCGCGATTATGAAAACGAGTGTAATTTCCGAGGAGTTTCGCAATCGTTATCTTTCCAATCCCAAAGATCCAAATGCGTTCGAAGGCCGCGCCGTCGTGTTCGACGGACCTGAGGATTATCATCGCCGCATCGACGATCCGTCGCTTGGCATCGACGAGCACACGATCCTGTTCATGCGCGGCGTGGGACCGATCGGCTATCCCGGCTCGGCCGAGGTCGTGAACATGCAGCCGCCGGCGGCGTTGATCAAAAAGGGCGTCACTTCGCTCGCCTGCATCGGCGATGGCCGGCAGTCCGGCACCTCCGGCTCGCCGTCGATTCTCAACGCCTCGCCGGAAGCGGCGGCTGGCGGTGGTCTCGCTTTGCTCAAGACCGGCGATCGGGTGCGCATCGATCTCAACAAAGGCAGCGCCGACATTCTGATTTCAGCCGCCGAACTGGCCGCGCGCCGCGCGGCGCTGGACAAGAGCGGCGGCTATCAATATCCGCCGAGCCAGACACCGTGGCAGGAAATCCAGCGCGCCATGCTCGATCAGCTTGCCGACGGCATGGTCCTGGCTCCAGCTGTGAAATATCAGCGGGTCGCGCAGAAATCGGTGCCGCGAGATAATCACTAAAACTGTCCGGGCGTCATCGTACACCCGGTAGTCATCACCACCGGGGGCGTGGCAGATTGTGAGCGCGCCGATGAATTCGCCAAGATGAATTTGCCAAGACCGAGTGCATCATGACCCGACCCTCTGCCGCGGAGAAACGCAAATCCTTCCGCAAGCTTCACGAAGCCGGCTGCTTTGTCATTCCTAATCCCTGGAACATTGGCAGTGCGCGCTACCTGCAAAGCCTGGGCTTCCTGGCGCTGGCAACGACCAGCTCGGGTTATGCGCATTCGCAAGGTTATGCCGACGGCGCGCTCGGTCCCGATGCCGTGCTGGCGCATTTCGGCGAACTTGCCGCGGCGACCGACGTGCCGCTGAATGCGGATTTCGAGGATGGCTTGGCTGGCGATCTCGATGGTCTAGCGCAAAATGTCACGCGCTGTGTGGCGACCGGCGTCGCCGGCCTTTCCATCGAGGACTCGCCGAACACCGGTGCCACCCCGCTTTATCCTTTCGATGTCGCAGTGGCGCGGGTCAAGGCCGCTCGCGCGGCGATCGATCGCGCCGGCGGCGACGTCGTGTTCACGGCGCGGGCTGAGGGCTTCATTCGCGGCGTGCCCGATCTCGACGATGTCATTCGCCGGCTGCGCGCCTTTAAAGACGCCGGTGCCGATTGCTTCTACGCGCCCGGGATCAAAACACGCGAGCAAATCGAGGCGGTGGTGAAGGCCGTCGCGCCAAAGCCGGTCAATTTCCTCAATAGCGGCGCATTCGGCTTCACCGTCGATGATCTTGCCGGCATGGGCGTGCGCCGCATCAGCGTCGGCGGTTCGCTGGCGCGCGTTGCCATGCACGCCTTCATTGGCGTCGCGACCGAAATCGCGCGCGACGGCAAGTTCGATGGTTTTGCCGGACTGATCACTAATTCCGAACTGAACAAGTTCTTTAGCGACGATCGAAAAAAGGACGCTTCGCCGTGACTGCCTCCGAATCTTACCCGGTAACCGGCCAGCCGATTGGGCTGCCGGTCGAGAAAACCGAGGCAGCGCCGCGCCCCGGACCGGTCACGTTGAAAGGCCGTTACGGTCGCTTGGAAAAACTGCGCCCCGAGCATTGGTCCGATTTATGGGCGGTATTCGCCGGCCATGATCACGTCTGGACTTATATCTCTACCGACGGTCCATTCCCCGATCGGTCTGAATTCGCGAGCTTTATCGCCAAGCGCGCCGCGGCGGACGATCCCTATGCTTA
>JBPYFG010000559.1:0-2923 GCA_051986365.1 Xanthobacteraceae bacterium | reverse complement strand
TTTGCAGCCGGGAGCAAAAATGGCGTTCCTTTCCCATGAAGGCTACCCCATTCCCGCCGACCAATTGGATCGCAATGAGCCGCTAAAAATCGCAGGCTATCTCTACGTCTGGGGAGAGGTGCTGTATACCGACGAACTCCACACGATGGGCTGGACCTCCTTCTGCCATCGCTATCCATGCGAAATGTTCGGTACGAGCGGCGCTGAGGCGACTGGCGGCCGCGTCCGCAATCGCAGCATTGATCGCAAATTTGCTCGCTACCATGAGGAAGCCGGCAACGAGGCTGGGTGACGCGTCAAATCGGCGTCACACGTCGAGCGCGGCCTCGTCGGCGAATTCGGCGCGTTCCTGGATAAATTCGAAACGCGCCTCGGCCTTGGTGCCCATCAGCCGTTCGACGGATTTTTCCGTGTCCTTGCGATCGTCGGCAATGAGCGCAACGCGTAAGAGCGTGCGCTTTTTCGGGTCCATGGTGGTCTCTTTGAGCTGCGCGGCCATCATCTCGCCGAGGCCCTTGAAGCGACTCACCTCCACCTTGGCATTGGCGTGAAATTCTTTCTTGAGGATCTCATCGCGGTGCTTGTCGTTGCGGGCATAAAGGATCTTGCCGCCATGCGACAGCCGGTAGAGCGGCGGCACGGCAAGATAAAGATGACCCTTTTCGATGAGTTGCGGCATTTGCCGGTAAAAGAACGTGATCAGGAGCGAAGCAATATGCGCGCCGTCGACATCCGCGTCGGTCATGACGATGACGCGGCCATAACGCAGGTCTTCATCGCGATAGTGTATGCCGGTACCGCAGCCGAGCGCCTGAACGAGATCGGCAAGTTGCTGGTTTTGCGCGAGCTTGTCCTTGCCGGCTGAAGCGACATTGAGAATCTTGCCGCGCAGGGGCAGTATCGCCTGTGACGCGCGATCGCGCGCCTGTTTGGCCGAGCCACCGGCGCTATCGCCCTCGACGACGAAGAGCTCGGCGCCTTCGGCGGCGGTGTTGGTGCAGTCGGCAAGCTTGCCGGGCAGGCGGAGCTTGCGCACGGCGGACTTGCGCGCGATGTCCTTTTCCTGGCGGCGGCGAATGCGCTCTTCGGCGCGCTCGACGACGAAATCAAGGAGCTTATTGGCCGCGGTCGGATGCGCGGCGAGCCAGTGGTCGAACGGATCTTTGATCGCCTGCTCGACCAGACGTTGCGCTTCGGCAGTGGCGAGCCGATCCTTGGTCTGTCCCTGAAATTCCGGTTCGCGGATGAACACCGAAAGCAGCGCGCCGGCGCCGACCATGACGTCGTCGCTGGTGATGGCGGCGGCGCGTTTGCCTTGACCGATGCGGTCGGCGTGATCTTTGAGCCCGCGCGTCAATGCCGCGCGCAGCCCGGATTCATGGGTGCCGCCATCGGGTGTCGGGATGGTGTTGCAGTAGGAATTGAGAAAGCCGTCGGCGTCGGCGGTCCAACCGACGGCCCATTGCACTGCGCCGTGCGCGCCGATCTTACCGGCGCTGCCGGTGAATATGTCGGGATGGACGAGGGTGGCGCTGGCGAGTGTTTCGGACAAATAGTCCTTGAGCCCATCGGCGAAATGGAACGTGGCCTGCTCGGGCACCTCTTCGACGCCGCGAAGGAGCTCCTTGGCGCACGACCAGCGGATTTCGACGCCACCAAATAGATAAGCCTTCGAACGCGTCATCTTGAAAACGCGCTCGGGCCGGAAATGCGCTTTCGCCCCGAAGATGTCCGAGTCGGGCCGGAACCGGACCTTGGTGCCGCGGCGGTTGGGCGCTTTGCCGGTATCCTGCAATTTGGTCTTCGGCTTGCCGCGCTCGAAAGCCATCCGGTAAAGGCGTTGGCCGCGCGCGACCTCGACTTCCATGCGTTCCGAGAGCGCATTTGCCACCGACACCCCGACCCCGTGCAGGCCGCCGGAAGTCTCGTACACTTTGGAATCGAATTTGCCGCCGGCGTGCAGCATGCACATGATCACTTCAAGGGCGGACTTGTTCTTGAACTTCGGGTGCGGATCGACCGGAATGCCGCGGCCGTTGTCAGTGACGGTGACGAAACCGTCCGTGGTCATTTCGACCTCGATCCAATCGGCATGGCCGGCGAGCGCCTCGTCCATGGCGTTGTCGATCACTTCCGCGAACAGGTGATGCAGTGCCTTCTCGTCAGTACCGCCGATATACATGCCCGGCCGCCGACGCACCGGTTCGAGCCCTTCCAGAACCTCGATGTGCTTGGCGGTGTATCCGGCATCTCCCGCTGGGGCGCGGGAGCTGCCACGGCGCGCGCCATCGCGGCGCGCTTTCGGCGTGTCGGCAAAAAGGTCGGGCATTTTCGGTGATTTTGCGGTCTTTCCCACGGCTGGTCCCAAGTGGATGTGGAGCCTGCTGCCGCCCGGTGCAACGGCGGATGAGACAGTGGCGAATCAGCCCCAACCCTGGATCCAACTATGCCATCGGCGGGGCAAAAGCATGAATGCCAAGGCCCGACAAGCCGCAAGCAACGATTGTACCCGCTCCGGCTCCTGGTGATTTGACCCTGGATGCTTTGCGCCCTATATCGCCGCCCAGGAAGCCGCCCATGAATAGGTCATTAGCCCGCGCAATTTTTTCCAAGTGGCGCTGCCGCCGCGAGGCCGGGCGTCGTCGCGGCCGTTTGCTCGCTCACGCCTAGCGCATGATCCGAAAAGTGGATACCGGTTTTCCGAAAAGATCATGCGCAAACAAGAAGCTAAAGCGAAATAGTGTTTCAGCTTAAAATCATTTCGCTTTAGCCTTTTCATCGTGCCGCCGGGTCCGCGGCACTTCTCTGATAAGCTTTCGCGGATTCGGCTTGGCGCACCCCTCCGGCGCAAGGCGATCCAAGGATTCGACCGAAATGTCAGCAGCAGGCGGTTCCGCAAAGACGAAAATCGGCGTACTCGGCG
>JBPYFG010000558.1:0-2524 GCA_051986365.1 Xanthobacteraceae bacterium | reverse complement strand
ACAGGGATGTCGACTGCCCCGTCGCGACGCTCTCGTTTGTCGGCGGCGGGGCCATGCTCAAGCTGCTGTCCGCCGCAGAGCAGGAGTCAAATAAGGACTACACCTCCCGGCTGGTGAGCTCCCAGGTCGTCCCGAGCTACAACGACGATTCGGCCCCGGCGGTGCGCGAGTATCGCGAGGCAATGGATCGCTACCGCAATGCCACCATGCCGCCGGACTCCCTGCTCTATCCGCACGGAAAGACGGCGGAGCGGGAGTATGCGCCGATCCCCTATGGCTTCATCAGCCTCGAGGGCTATCTGGACGCCAAACTTTTCATGGCGATCCTCCAGCGGATGGGCGCCGATCCTAGACGTGCCGATCTGGCAGCGACTGCGCTGGCCATGGGCGACTTCGATCTCGGCATGGGACAGCCGCTGTCCTTCGGCGGCGAAACGGCCCGCCGCCAAGCCTCGGACAAGGTCTACTATACCGTGGTCAGAGACGGCCGGTTCGTGCCGTTCCGCGACGGTGAATGGGAGGCTTGGGCGAAGCGATGAGGATCGCGCGATTTTATCAGAAGACCCTGTTCGGCGTGTTCGCCATAATAGGGCTCATTGTAGCGTTGACCTCCGTCCTGTACGTCAACACCGTGGACCGACAGCTGACTGGCGATTTCCTGAAGAACAGTCGGGCGATCGCACGCAGCATTGCCGACTCGAACGTCGACCTGATCGTCCATCGAAACTATTCGGCCCTCCAGTCCATCATCGACCAATTCGTCGAGATCTCCAGCATCTCCTACGTCTTCGTCGTGGACGAGAAGGGCGTGATCATTGCGCACACCTTCGTGCCGGGCGTTCCCGACGAGGTTCTCGCCGACTACAAGGATGCGAAGGACGTCTACGACCGCGCACTCGCAGGTCTCGGAAATTTCTCGGAGGTTACGGCAGGCATCCTCGCCGGCGAGGCCGGCTACGTACATGTCGGCATGGACAAGGGCTACATCGCTTTGCAGGTCCAGACGGCTATTGGCAAGGAGGTCTATCTTCTCAGCATCATCTTGATCGTCAGCGTGCTGGCGTCCTACGGGCTAATGTATCTGGTGTCGCGGCCGCTCGATCATCTGCGGAATTACGTCTGGCATTCGTTGTCCAGTGAGCATAACGCGTCGCCCCCGGATTCCTCCCAGGTCAAGCGTCTGCTCGAGCGTACCGACGAGGTGGGCGAGCTCGGCCGGATAATCCGTTGGGCTTCCGGTCGGGAGTCATGAGTATGGATGCGAAAGGACGCGTGCCCAATAGATGGCTGATTGCGGCTATGTGCACGCTGCTGCAGCTCTGCCTTGGCACCGTGTATGCTTGGAGCTACTTCCAGCCGCTTCTGGTCGAGCAGTTCCGCTGGACCAATACCGAAACCTCGTGGGCTTTCAGCCTGACTATCTGCTGCCTCGGGCTGTCGGCGGCCTGGGGCGGGATCAACCTCGCCAGGATCGGACCACGCAAGCTGGCCGTCGCCGGCGGTTTTCTCTTCGCGGCCGGCTATGCCCTCGCGGCGCTCGCCCTCGCGCTGAAGAGCCTGATACTTTTCTACCTGGGCTACGGCGCCGTCGCGGGGATCGGCATCGGCCTAGGCTACGTCACGCCGATGAGCACCGTCACCAAGTGGTTCCCCGACAAGAAGGGACTGGTGACCGGTATTGTCGCTATGGGGTTTGGGCTCGGCGCTTTCGTCCTCAGCTTCGTGCTTGCCCCGATCCTGATGCACGTGTTCCACCGGAATCTAACCCTTGTGTTTGCCGCCCTGGGCGCCATCCTCGGCTCGGCCGCCTTCGGCGCAGCTACGATGCTGAGGAACCCCCCGGCCGACTATCTCCCGAGCGGCTATGTCCCGTCAGCAGCGACGGATGCCCGCGCCGCAAGCCTTTATGCCAAGGCCGAGGAAGAGTCCGACCTGCCGCTTAAGGAATATGTCCTGACGGGCCAGTACGCGATCATGTGGTTCATCTTCTTTCTCAACATCATGGCCGGCATCTCGATCGTCAGCTTTCTGTCGCCGCTCTACCAGGATATCTGGAGGCTCGACCACCCAACCTTGGAGCGCTCTATTCTGGCCGGCTATGGCGCCACGCTGATCGCCATCAGCTCTCTGTTCAACGGCTTCGGGCGCATCGTCTGGGGCGCCGTATCCGAACGGCTCGGCCGTATCAATACCTTTCGCCTCCTGCTCGCCTCGCAGCTGATCGTGTTTGGCATGCTGATGACGGAGCACAATCCGTGGGTCTTCGCTATTCTTGTATGTTATGTGCTGAGCTGCTTCGGCGGCGGCTTCGCGATCATGCCGTCCATGGTCATTGACGTTTATGGGCAGAAGCGCATGTCGCGGGTCTACGGCGTCATCCTCACGGCCTGGTCGGCAGCCGGGATCTTGGGACCCATGATGGTAGCGAGCCTCAAGGACAATTATCCCGATCGCGCCATCGTCTATTCGTTTCTCCTCGGCATCCTCGTGCTCGGGGTCGGCTTCATCTTCAGCTTTCTCGTCA
>JBPYFG010000557.1:0-8197 GCA_051986365.1 Xanthobacteraceae bacterium | reverse complement strand
GGCGATTTCCTTTTGATGACGAGATCGCCACGCTGTCCAAGATAGAGCCGGAAGCAGCGCACGAGTTCATCACGAATTTTCCCGCCACCGACGACATTCATCCGCCCTTCTCTTACCTGTTTTTCTATGGCTTGCGTCAGCTCGGCTGTTCCGATGCGGCGATGCGGTTGTGCAGCCTGCTACTGACGTTCCTGGCGCTCACGCTTTGCCAAATCTTGGTTTTGAGCTGGCTCGCGCAGCGCGGTGACGATGGGAGCCCCGTTCCATCGTCCCGCATCGTTGCGCTACGATTCCATCTTCGTCATTTCCGGCCACCATGACAGATCAGCAGACCAGGAAATAACAGGGCAATTCAATCAACTCATTGCCAACGCCACGGCTAGACGAAAGAAGCTCGCAAGCGTGCCGATCGGCCGTGACGAGGATGCGTCGTTGAAAAGCCGGCTGACCGGTGTGCCGCTCGAAGAAAGCATCTTAACCGTCGATTATTACCGGTGAGCCGCAGCTTAGGCGAACGGATTATTCCGTATTGGCCATGCGCACGACTTCGTTGACGCTCGCGGCGCGCCGTCTGAGGGTATTGAAAAGGTCGAACGCCTCTTTCGGCTTCATGTTCTTGTGCACGACGGCCGCAACCGCCGCGATCATCGCTTGTGGTGCTTCCGACTGGAAGATGTTGCGGCCCATGTCGACGCCGGCCGTCCCCTGCTGTACCGCATTGTAGGCCATCGTCAGTGCCTCGAGCTCGGGAAGCTTTTTGCCGCCGGCCATCACGATCGGCACCGGACAAGAAGCGGTCACCGTCTCGAAACCGTCTTCGACAAAATAAGTTTTGACATATTGCGCGCCGAGCTCGGCGATAATGCGACAAGCCAGCCGGAAATATTTGGCATCGCGCACCATGTTTTTGCCGACCGCAGTGATGCCCATGACCGGCACGCCCGCACGCAGACCCGCATCGACCAGCCTGGTCATATTGTGCACCGACCGCGTCTCGTGCTCGCCGCCGATGAAGACCTGAATGCCAACTCCGGCTGCGTTTAATCGCACCGCATCATCCATATCCATCGCGATCTGCTCGTCAGAGAGTTCGTCGCGCAGGATGCTCGGCCCGCCACTGGCGCGCAGCACCATCGGCTTCTGACACTGTGCTGGAATCACCGACCGCAAGATGCCGCGCGTGCAGAACAAGGCGTCGCAGAATGGTAACAGCGGCACGATCGAAAGGTCGATGCGCTCGAGTCCACTGGTCGGTCCTTGGAAATAACCGTGGTCGACGGCCAACATCACGGTGCGGCCCGAGGCGGGATCGAACACACGCGCCAGGCGGTTTTTCATACCCCAGTCGAGTTGATGCGAACCTTTCAGGTAAAAGCCCGGCGTTTCCTGGCGCTGGTCGGGGGCGTAGCGTTGACCTTCGTGATCGGCTTCCGGCATGGCTGTATCGTTGGTTTAAGGGAAAGCTTGCAGCGTCACTTTTGATCGGGAGTCGCGCGCCAATAAGGATTCATGGCGCAATAGCCGCGATTGCCGGTGAGCACCGCGGGCGTGCAGTCTTCGATCGTGTCATATTCGCAATCCCAACTGAGCGCGTCACTTCCTTGGTTGGTGACGGCGCACCATCGGGAATTGCCATACATCCCAGCATGGCTGGTGCCGGCGTCAAGACATAGCGCGGCGGCAGCAGCGACGGCAAATGCCAGTTTGAAGGGAAGGATTTTCACGCCGGGCAGTCTACGGCGGCGGCTGTTCGAAAGGCAAACCCGGCGCTGCATCGCGAAATAAATGTCGGCCAAGGCGGCGAAGGTCCCCGCATGCGGGAGTTTCGAACTTTTTGCCTCTTGCTTTGTTCTCTTTTTGTTCTAATATCAAGTTCAGGAACATACCCGGAATATCGACCGCATTCTTCAATGAGAAGAAGCCTTAAATGCTTGTTCCGCCAGCATTTCCGTCTACGCTTTCGATCGAAAGCCGCGCCGCCGCTCTGGCCGAATTGCGCCTTTTGCTGTCTCGGCATCCAGGATGGCCGCAAACCTTGGATGCCAAGCTTTCTTTCGGTCTTGCCGCACTTGATTCCCACTTGCCGAACGGCGGGCTTACCTGCGGCGCACTCCATGAGGTCGTCCCGGCAACGCAAGCGGCACTCCCAGCCGCTTTCGGTTTTATCGTCGCGGTGCTGGCCCGCTTTAGCTCCAATTTCCCAGATGCGGCGAGAAATAAACAAATCATTTTCGTGATGCCGGGCCATGGATCGCGCCAATGCGGTCGTTTGTCGGGACATGGCCTCAACGGTCTCGGATTTGATCCGACCCGCGTGATCTTGGTGGAGACGGCGCATCGCCACGACAGTTTGTGGGCCTTGCTGGAAGCGTTGCGTTCAGGCGCACCACAAGCCGTCATCGGCATGATCGACAGGCTCGATCTGAAGACCAGCCAGAAATTACATCTCGCCGCCACCGATGCCGGTTTGCAGCTGTTGCTGCTGCGGCCGTCGCAAACGCTGGAATCGAGCGCCGCGTGGACGCGCTGGCGGATCAGCACGGCGGCTGCCGCGCGCGACCGTTTCGGCAGTTACACGCGTCCGCGTTGGCATCTGCAACTTGAACGCTGTCGTAACGGACGACCGGGTGAATGGGTAGTGGAGTACGATCATGTCGCGCATCGTTTCAGTCTGGTTGCCGCGCTGGCCGATCAAACGTTTTCTCATGGCGCAGGCGATCAGCCCCGCCGGCAAGCCAATCGACCCTGAACGGCCGTTCGTCCTTGCTATTCCCGCAACCGGAGGCCTGTGCATCGCCGCCATGAACGAAGCGGCGGAAAATGCCGGGATTGTCATCGGCGATCCGGTGGCCGATGCGTGCGCCAAAGCGGATAGATTGCAAGTACGCGCCGCGGACAGTGTCGCCGATGACGCCGCGCTGCGCCGTCTCGCTTTATGGGCGACGCGCTACACGCCGACCGCCTCACCGTGGATCGAGGAGAACGGCGCCGATGGGTTTTTTCTCGACATCGAAGGCGCCGCGCATCTGTTCGGCGGCGAGGAAAGCCTGCTTGCCGATCTTGCCGGCCGGCTTGATCGGTTCGGATTGCCGGCGTGGCTTGCCATCGCCGATACGCCAGGCATGGCTTGGGCCTTGTCGCACTTTGATGCGGCCGCGCAATCGATCCTGCCCGCGGGCGGCGAAGCTGCGGCGCTTTCGGCAATGCCGATCGAGGCGCTCCGGCTGTCGGGCGAAACCCGCGTGCTGTTACGCCGGCTCGGTTTTAAATCCGTAGGCGCGCTGTTGGACAAGCCACGGGCGCCATTTGCCGCACGCTTTTCCGACGAATTGCTCCGCCGGCTGGATCAGGCGCTCGGTCGCCGCGACGAACCGCTTATCCCGGTCACCGCGCCGCCGGTTTATCATAGCTTGAATTATTTGCTTGAGCCGATCGTCAATCACCAGGCGATTCTCGCGCGCGCCTGCCGTCTCATGCAGCACCTCACGCATGTGCTCGTCCGCGATGCGGTCGGAGCACGCGCGCTGCGACTGAGCCTCTATGGCGTCGATGGGGCGGTCGAGACGATCGAGATTGGATTGACGTCGCCGACGCGCAGCGTACCGCATATAGCGCGGCTGATCGATCTTAAACTTGAGGCACTCGCGGCCATGCACGATGACGGCTTCGGTTTCGAGGCCATCGGCCTTGCCGTCACGCGCGTCGAGTCCATGCCGGGGCGGCAGACCGAATTGAATGTCTCGGCTGCGCATTCGTCTCAGGATGATGCCGAACGTGGTGCGGCGCTGATCGACGCATTGCGGCAACGACTCGGTACCGATAGGGTGCGGCAGTTCGAAGCCGTTCCTCGCCATATTCCCGAATGCGCCGAAACGCTGACTGAGATCAATGGTGAAACGCCGCAGAATTGGCCCAATGAAGAAGAGCAAACACGACCATTATTGCTGTTGCCTCAAGCCGAGCCGACCGAAGTCACCGCGCTCATTCCCGAGGGGCCACCGCGGCGCTTCCGCTGGCGCGGAGTGACTTACGACATCACCGGCGCGCAAGGTCCGGAACGGATCGGCGATGAATGGTGGCGCGCGCCCTATCCCCCTCGAGGAGGAGCGCCTACCCGCGATTACTATCTCGTCGAAGACGACGAGGGTCATCGCTTCTGGCTCTACCGCGAAGGTCTTTACGGCCGGGAAACGGTCACGCCGCGCTGGTTCGTGCACGGCCTGTTTGCGTGAGTTTGTTCGCGTGAGAATGTAAATGAGTTCCTATGCCGAGCTTGCTGTAACAACTAATTTTTCCTTCCTTCGTGGCGCCTCGCATCCGCAAGAATTAGTGGCGCGCGCCGACGAGCTAGGACTGACCGCCATCGGCATCACCGACCGCAATTCTTTTGCCGGCGCGGTACGCGCTTATGACGAAGCCAAAAAGCGCAAAATAAAATTGTTGGTCGGCACGCGGCTGGTGACGATCGACGGTTTTGAAGTCTTGACCTATCCGATCGATCGCACCGCTTATGGCCGGTTGTGCCGTCTAATCACGGCCGGCAATCTCAAAGCGAAGAAAAGCGAATGTCATCTGACCTTCGAGGAAATTCTCAATGCCGCGGAAGGCCAGATTTTCATCGCACTGCCGCCCGCAGAGTTTCCCGGGCGCAGCGCAGCATGGAGCGAAGCGAAATGGTGCGCTGCAAACCCGGGATCGTCGCGCATTCCCAAATTGGAACGATCCCGGATTAGCGGTGCGCCATCGCGCGCCGAAGACGCGCGTGAACGCGCTACTAGCGCTGCACCGAATCCGGGAAACGCGTCACTATTCTACTCCCGCCTCTCCGCCCTGGCTGATGCCGCGCCGCGCCGCACCTTCCTTGCCGGCGTGCATTATCATCGCGGCGACGAGCCGCGCCGGCTCGGGCTGTTGGCCGAGCTTGGCGCCCGATGCGGGGCGCCAATGGTCGCGGTCAATGACGTGTTCTATCACGTGCCGGAGCGCCGGCCGCTCCTCGACATACTCACCTGCATCCGGGATAAGTGCACCATCGCCGCAGCCGGCTTGCGATTATCGATCAATGCCGAGCGGCATCTCAAAGCGGCTGCGGAAATGGCGCGGCTGTTCGCCGACTTTCCCGACGCCATTGCTCGCAGCATCGCCATCGCCCGATCCTGCAGCTTCTCGCTTGGCGAGCTCAAATACGAATATCCCGATGAACCGGTGCCGACAGGCGAAACCGCGCAGCAGCATCTGGAAGACCTCACATGGGCTGGCGCGCAGGACCGCTATCCAAAAGACAAATATCCCAATGGCATTCCCGGCGATGTCAGAAAACGGCTTGAAGACGAACTCGCGCTGATCGGCAAACTCGATTATGCGCGCTACTTCCTCACCGTGCACGATGTGGTTTCCTTCGCGCGCTCTCAGGAGAAAGAAATTCTGTGCCAAGGACGCGGTTCGGCGGCCAATAGCGCGGTCTGCTTTTGCCTCGGCATTACTTCCGTCAATCCAGACAAGAGCAATCTCTTGTTCGCCCGCTTCATTTCGGAAAATCGCGGCGAGCCGCCCGATATTGATGTCGATTTCGAGCACGAGCGGCGTGAAGAGGTCATTCAATATATTTACCGGCGCTACGGCCGTCACCGCGCGGCGATCTGCGCCACCGTGGTGCATTACCGCTCCCGCCGCGCCATCCGCGAAGTCGGCAAAGCCTTGGGGCTAACCGAAGACGTGACCGCCGCTTTGGCCAAGACGGTTTGGGGTTACGGCGACGGCTATCCGGACGATCACATCCGCCAAGCCGGCCTCGATCCGTCAAATCCGGCGATCCAGCAGGCGGTCGCGTTCGCCGATGAGCTCATCGGTTTTCCGCGCCACCTGTCGCAGCATGTCGGCGGATTCGTGCTCACACGCGCGCCGCTTGATGAGACGGTGCCGATCGGCAATGCCGCCATGGACGAACGCACCTTCATCGAGTGGGACAAAGACGACATCGATACGCTCGGGCTGATGAAAGTCGATGTGCTGGCGCTCGGCATGCTGAGCTGCGTGCGGCGTGGACTCGATTTCTTGAAAACCCATTATGGGCTCGATTATTCGCTCGCCACGCTGCCGCAAGACGATCCCGCGGTCTACCAAATGCTGTCGCGCGCCGACTCGGTCGGCGTGTTCCAGGTCGAAAGCCGCGCACAGATGTCGATGCTGCCGCGATTGAAGCCGCAGTGTTTTTACGACCTCGTCATCGAGGTCGCGATCGTGCGGCCAGGACCGATCCAGGGCGACATGGTGCACCCCTATCTGCGGCGCCGCGACGGGATCGAGAAGGAGCATTATCCCGCCCCTTCTGCCGCCCATGGACCGCCGGACGAACTGAAAAACGTTCTCAAGCGTACGCTTGGCGTGCCGCTGTTTCAGGAACAGGCGATGCAGATCGCGATCACGGCTGCGAAATTCACGCCCGACGAAGCGGATGGGCTGCGCCGCGCCATGGCCACGTTCCGCCACACCGGCAACGTTCATCTATTTCGCGACAAATTCATCAACGGCATGGTCGAGCGCGGCTATGATCGCGATTTCGCCGAACATTGCTTCGGCCAGATCGAAGGTTTCGGCGAATATGGCTTTCCCGAAAGTCACGCGGCGAGTTTTGCGCTTCTGGTCTATGCCTCGGCCTTTATCAAATGCCGCTATCCCGACGTGTTCTGCGCCACCATCCTCAATAGTCAGCCAATGGGATTTTATCAGCCGGCGCAGCTGGTGCGCGACGCGCGCCAGCATGGCGTGGAGATCCGCCCCGTCGATGTCAATTTCAGCGACTGGGATTGTACGCTTGAGCCTACTGCCGCCTCCGCAGGGGGAGACGGAGCCGGTCACGCCGTGCGGCTTGGCTTTCGCCTCATTGGCGGTCTCAGCGAACCGGAATTGAAAAAGCTGACCGCGGCGCGCGGCAACGGTTTTTCCTCGATCGAGCGGCTTGCCGCGATCGCCGGCATTTCGCGCTTCACGATCGAGCGGCTGGCGGAGGCGGACGCATTTCGTTCGATACCGCATGATCCGGCGAAGTGGGAACCGGTTCGCCGGCAAGATCATACGTCAAATATTGAATCTAGCGCGCGATCGGACGTAAAACCGGTACCCACTTTTGCTGATCGCACGCGGGGGCTGGATCGGCGTGCTGCATTATGGGCGGCGCGGCGGCTCGATACGATCGGCATTCGCCGCCGGCGCGGCGACACCAGGACCGAAGATGATCTGCCGCTCTTGACGCCGCATCTTGGCGACGAATTTTTCCCCGAACCGGAGGTCGCATTGCCGGCGATGCCGCTGTGCGAGCACGTCGTCGAGGACTATGTGACGACCGGACTGTCGCTGAAAGGACATCCGGTCGGCTTCTTCCGCGAGCGCCTTGTAGCCCTCGGCGCAATGCGCAATGCACAGCTTCGCGACGAAGCCTTGCCGCAGGATTCGATCGTCACTATCGCCGGCCTGGTCCTGGTGCGTCAGCGTCCGGGCACCTCGAAGGGCGTCGTATTCATGACGCTCGAAGATGAAACCGACATCGCCAACATCATCGTCTGGCCGAAAGTCTTTGAACGAAATCGCCGCACGGTGATGACGTCGCGCTTTCTTGCCGTGCGCGGCCACCTGCAACGCGCCGGTCTCGTCATCCATGTGGTCGCGGAAAGTTTCATCGATCTTTCCGCGCAATTGTCGTGGCTGCGCGACGGCGACCTATTCTCTCCGAAATTTTCCGGACGGCCGCAGCCGCAATCCGATCCACTGCCGCTGCACAGCCGCGATTTTCATTAAATTCGCCAGGAGCCGATCATGTGCGGTCGTGCCAAACTTCCCGATGACGTTTCCGAAATCAAACTCGACCTGAAAATCGATTTCGATCAGATCGGCGACTACCGGCCGCGCTGGAATGCAGCACCGACCTCGAAACTTCCGATCGTCTTCTCCGCTACCGGCAGCCGCATTCTCACCTTAATGCGCTGGGGCCTTATCCCATCCTGGGCGAAGGACCCCAAGATCGGTTTTTCGACGTTCAATGCCCGCGCCGAAAGCCTCACGACGCGCGCCGCGTTCCGCGGCGCTTGGCAGGCCGGACGCCGCTGCCTTGTCCTCGCCGATGGCTATTACGAGTGGCGCGATGCCGATAAGCAGCCCTTCGCGGTCGCGCTTGCCAACCACGGCCCAATGACGCTCGCGG
>JBPYFG010000556.1:0-2104 GCA_051986365.1 Xanthobacteraceae bacterium | reverse complement strand
TTGCCCGCCGTGCTTGAGAGCTATCGGCAACTCCGCAGCACCGCCGATATCGTGCTGGTGGAAGGCGCCGGCAGCGCCGCTGAGGCCAATCTTCGCGTCAATGACATCGCCAATATGGGCTTTGCCGAAGCCGCCGACCTCCCGGTCGTGCTGATCGGCGACATCGATCGCGGCGGCGTGATCGCAAGCCTCATCGGCACCAAACACGTTCTCGATGGGCACGATGCCGCGCGCATCTGCGGCTTCATCGTCAACAAGTTTCGTGGCGATCCTGCCTTGTTTGCCGAGGCGATGATGCGCATCGCGCAAACGACCGGCTGGCCGGCGCTAGGGCTCGTTCCATTCTTTGCCGATGCGCGGCTATTGCCCGCCGAGGACGCGCTCGCGCTTGAACAGAAGCGACCGGCAAAGCCGCAAGCTCGAATTCGTATCGCCGTTCCTGTCCTGCCGCACATTGCCAATTTCGACGATCTCGATCCGCTGGAGGTCGAGCCGGCGGTTGATCTGATCCGGCTGCGGCCTGGAACGGCGCTCCCGAGCGACGTCGATCTCG
Source organism: Xanthobacteraceae bacterium (assembly GCA_051986365.1). Lineage (GTDB taxonomy): Bacteria > Pseudomonadota > Alphaproteobacteria > Rhizobiales > Xanthobacteraceae > BOG-931. The sequence continues at coordinate 1,551 of JBPYFG010000556.1, read as the reverse complement.
TGATCTTGCCAGGCTCGAAAGCGACCATCGCCGATCTTGCTGCGCTGCGCGCCGCCGGCTTTGACATCGATATCGCCGCGCATCGTCGGCGCGGCGGATTGGTGCTCGGCTTGTGCGGCGGTTATCAGATGCTGGGGCGGACCGTCGCCGATCCGCAAGGAATCGAGGGTCCTCCCGGCCGAGTCGCCGGGCTCGGCTTGCTGGACGTCGAAACCGTTCTCTCCGCTCGCAAGCGGCTGGAGCCGGTCCGTGGCACGACCGATGGCGGCGTTCCGTTTCGCGGTTATGAGATGCATATGGGCGTCACTGCGGGCGCCGATTGCGTGCGGCCTTTCGCGCGGCTCGATAGCGGCGCGCCTGAGGGCGCCGTTTCGGCCGACGGCCGCGTGTTCGGGACATACATCCACGCCCTGTTTGCCGATGATCGTCAGCGTGCGGCTTGGCTCGCCCGCCTGTCAGCCGGCGCGGCCGGCGTCTGCTACGACGACTTGATTGAACAAACGCTCGATCGGCTCGCGGCGCATCTTGCCGCGCACCTCGATCTTGATCGCCTGCTCAGCCTAGCGCGATGAATAACGCGGCGAGCGCCGCGACCAGCGCTACAAGAATCGCGTCGGCGGTGCGGTAAAGCGCCAGCGCGCGGCCGATGTCCTTGGCGTCAGCCTCGCGCCGGCCGACGCCCATGAACGCATCCGCTACGTGAACGCCGCCATAGACTCGCGGTCCGGCAAGCGATAGGCCCAGCGCGCCGGCCATTGCGGCTTCCGGATAACCGGCATTGGGCGAGCGATGACGGGCGGCATCGCGCCAGACCGTGCGCCACGCCTCCACGACCGAATCGCCTTGGCGCCAAGCCGCAGCCGCGATCAGCAATAAAGCCGCGAGCCGCGACGCCGGCAGGTTGACAAGATCGTCGAGCCTTGCGGTCGCCCAGCCGAAATCGGCGTGGCGCGGCGTGCGGTGTCCGATCATGCTGTCGGCGGTGTTGATCGCCTTGTAAAGCGCGATGCCTGGAAGTCCTGCGACCAGCAGCCAAAAAACCGGAGCGACCACCGCGTCCGAGAAATTCTCGGCGAGGCTTTCGATCGCCGCGCGGGCCACGCCAGCGCGGTCGAGTTCGGCAGTATCGCGGCCGACAATATGCGATACTGCCGCCCGCCCGGCATCGACGCCACCTTTATCGAGCGCAGAGGCGACATTGGCGACATACCGGTGCAGACTACGTTGCGCGACCATGGTGCTCGCCAGCGCGGCAAGCGCGATGAGACCATACGGCAAACGCAGCAGCAGGCTTTGCGCCACGAAAGCGATAGCGCCAATGACGCCGAGCAACACCACGATCGCTAATGTTCCCATAATTCGCCGCAGGCCCGACGCTATTTCGCGATTGAGATGCCGGTCGCATTGTTCGATCAGCCGGCCGATCCAGGTCACCGGGTGGCCGATCGCGCGCGTCAGCCGTTCCGGATAACCGACGCAGAGTTCGATCAGCATGGCGAGAAGCGCGAGTGCGGCCGACATGATGTTTTCTGAGGATCTCGATCATCCGCT
>JBPYFG010000555.1:0-2691 GCA_051986365.1 Xanthobacteraceae bacterium | reverse complement strand
GGACAAGATCCTATGCAGACGGGGGCCGGCGTGGTGGTACCAATTGGTGTGCAACCCACCACCAGCCGCATAGGAGAGACCGATGGAAGTCCGTTTGGCAGCCACCACGCCGACTGTACGCGATGATGCCCTTGCCCGTGTGCTGATTGCAATTGAATTGAGCAAGAAGAGCTGGATTGTGGGTGGGCAAACGCCGTTGAAGTCCAAGACGAGCCAGTTCCGGCTGGATGCCGGGGACTGGAAAGGCCTGCTGCAGCTAATCGAGCGGATACGGCAGCAGGTTTCCCGGGAACTGGGCCAGCCGGTCGAGGTGATCTCGTGTTACGAAGCCGGCTACGACGGATTCTGGCTGCACCGGCTGCTCGAAGCTCATGGGGTGCGCAATTATGTTCTCGATCCCGCGAGCCTGCTGGTGACCCGGCGGGCGCGGCGCGCCAAGACCGACCGGATTGACGTTGAGCGGATGCTGCGGGCACTCGGCCGCTATCTGCGCGGCGAGCCGGATGCCTGCAGCGTGGTGCGGGTTCCGAGTGTTGAGCAGGAGGACGCCAGGCGGCTGCATCGCGAGCGTAAGCGGCTGGTCAATGAGCGGGTCCAGCACGTCAATCGCATCAAGGGCCTGTGCGCGCTCCACGGCATCTACGATTATCAGCCCATGCAGGCCGACCGCAAGGCGCAGCTCGAAGGCCTGCGCACCGGCGACGGACGCCCTCTGCCGGCGCGGCTGAAGGGCGAGATCATGCGCGAACTGGATCGCCTGGAACTGGTGCTGAAGATGATTGCGGACATCGAGGCGGAGCGCGATGCCATCGTCGAGGAGGCCGCGCCGCGGCATCCCCATGCTGACAAGGCCAAAGCCTTGTTCGAATTGAGGTCGATCGGGCCGGAGTTCGCCACCAGGCTGGTCGGCGAGGTGTTCTACCGGTCCTTTGACAACCAGCGCCAGCTCGGCAGCTTTGCCGGAATGGCGCCGAGCCCCTATTCCAGTGGGTCAATGGAGCGCGACCAGGGCATCAGCAAGGCCGGCAGTCCCTCGGTCCGTACGACGATGATCGAACTGGCCTGGTTGTGGCTGCAGTTTCAGCCCGACAGCGCCCTGAGCATTTGGTTCCGTGAGCGCGTCGGCGACCGCAAGGGGCGGGTGCGCCGCATCGCCATCGTGGCGCTCGCCCGCAAGCTCCTGGTAGCGCTGTGGCGTTATCTCGAAACCGGCCTGGTGCCGGCGGGTGCCGTATTCAAGACGCGCTGATCGGACCGCAGCGGCGACGCCTCGCCGCCCTTTAACACCACGACTTCAAGTCAAGGAGGACGTGCAATTCCAAGGTGGATGCGTGACCGTGGCCGGGCATGGCTGAGACACGCCTCGGAACAAGATGGGTCCCATCCCCTTGGAGCCCTTGCCCTCGCTAGCGCATGAGGGACCTTGGTGTGGGATTAAGTCCCGACCGGATATAAGTTGGTGCAGCGTGAGCTGCACGCGTGCAACGGGCTTCAGCCTTGGATATGAGCAACGTCATCTCACAAACGCAGAGCCGCCCCATGCCGCAGACAACGGCTTAACAATGGTCTCCGGGATGGGGAGGTTCGTAAAGCCCTGCGCCTTCGGCGCACCGCAAGCGGCTTCGGGGCTTGACGAACCTCCCCATCCCGGAGTTGTGGGCTATCCGTGGCTGTTATGCTGCTCTATGCCTACGACAAAAACACAATCACCACTTGACTCGGCTCATATAAGCCCGGCCATGGCCAGGGTAAGGTGGTTCAATACGACCGGGATCCGCGCTAGTTAAGCGACAGCCGGGCAGCCTCAACCTCCCTGCCGGCAGGGAGGTTGGCAGGGAGCTTTCCGGATCGCGCGTCAGGGGACGGTTCCCGCGACTGGGAGGCTTGGCGCGAATTCCCTTCGCCCCGGGGAGAGGGTCAGGTGCGCGCCTCGAGTGAGACATGAAAATGAGCGCGGTTCATATTGAGCCACCTGCCGCTCTCGCCCGTAGTGGCCGGGCTCGTTGCGGCCGTGCTCTCACGCTCGGATCCCTCTCCGCTTCCTTCCAGTCAATCTTTCCTTGACGGGGCGAGTTTTCGTGGCAGGATAGCCAAAGTGCCGGAGCTGAAGTCCTCCGGTTGCCCCCGCAAGTGCGCCGCGCCTGTGGGTTTTTTTGCGCCTGCGTTCATGTTGGGCTTCAGCGCGCGCGCCGTCCGGCCCGCCGGCTTGCCGGCAAACGATGCCGCAACCTTCTCCTGTGGTCGCATCGGACAGGAATTCGATGTCACGAATGCTCTGCTTCAATTCATCGAACACCGCAACACTGCGCTTGAGGAGCGCATCGCCGTAGATCGTTGGCTCGACGCCTTGGGCGCTGCGATCGAGAAGCCTCACGCCGACGGCGTGTTCGAGATCGGTCGGCATCGACGGTCGCCACCGCAAGAGACGCAGGGGTGATGCTCGGGTCGTTGCCGCGTGAGCACCCCGCCATCGCGCGGGCGTGCATTGCCACGGCCCGGCGTTGCTCCTGCGCCGAGGCGTAGCGTATGAGGCACGCCTCTCGCCTGAATCCGCGTCTGAGCCGGCGTAATCGCCACCCTGCGGGGTGAGGTCCAAAGCGTTCTTCAAAGGGTTCGGCTTGTACATCACCGATCTGATCAATTTTATCGAATCGATCTACCGGGAGTAGACCTGCTGCAGCGCAGCAACAC
>JBPYFG010000554.1:0-2491 GCA_051986365.1 Xanthobacteraceae bacterium | reverse complement strand
TTGAGAATGCCCAGGCTGTTGTCGAGCAAAGGCAGGCAGCTCTCGATCAGGCCCGACTTGATCTCGATCGCACCGTGCTCCGGGCGCCGATTGACGGGATCATCATCAAGCGGGACGTCAATCCGGGCCAGACCGTTGCAGTCACCTTCGAAGCCAAAACATTGTTCAAGATTGCGAACGATCTGCGTGAGATGGAGGTCCACGGAAAGATTGATGAGGCCGATGTCGGACAGTTGAAAGTGGGCCAGACGGCCCGGTTCACTGTGGACGCTTATCCGGATCGAACCTTCAGTGGACAAGTTCTTCAGATCCGCAAATCTCCCGAAGTGGTGCAAAACGTCGTCACCTATACGGCGATCATCTCCGCGCCAAATCCGGATCTGTTGTTGTTGCCAGGAATGACCGCACAGCTGCGGATTGTCGTGAGTGATACCGGCGACACTCTCAAAATTCCCAGCCAAGCGCTTCGCTTCCGACCAAATGGTGTTGGTCTTGCGTCTGATCGCCAAAATGCGAACCAGACCACATCCTCTGAGGCATCCGCGACGGTGTGGTTAGTCGGCGAGGACGGCCGACCGAACCCTACTACCGTCAGGCTAGGCGCGAGTGACGATAACAGCACAGCACTGCTGGAAGGCCGGCTTTCGGAGGGCCAGCAGATAATCGTGGGGGTTGCCAACTCGCAGAAACAAAGGGGCTATTTCGGCCTGCGTCTGGGTTTTTAAATGCCGCTAGTTCAAACCGTCGGAATTTCGAAACACTATCCCTCCGGAAAGACCATCATTCGTGCCGTATCCAACGTGTCGCTCTCGATCGAGCGCGGCGAATTTATTGCCATCCGCGGCCGCTCTGGTTCGGGGAAGTCGACCCTGATGAATCTCTTGGGCCTCCTAGAGCGGCCGGACTGCGGCGAATACTCGCTGGAGGGGCGGGAAGTTGTAACGCTGAATGAAGACATACGCGCGTCTATTAGAAGCCAAGATATTGGTTTCATCTTTCAGATCCCAGCGCTTCTGCCGCGAGCCAGCGCGTTGGAAAATGTCGAATTGCCCCTTGTTTACACGGGCACTCGTCGCCACGAACGGCGACGCCGAGCCGAACGGGCGCTCGACCGGGTCGGCCTCGCCGACCGCAGCCATCATTGGCCGAATCAGCTCTCCGGAGGCGAGCAGCAGCGCGTCGTCATTGCGCGCGCAATGGTGAATGATCCTGCTCTCATCCTGGCAGACGAGCCGACCGGCGCGCTGGATAGCAGGACCAGCGACGAGATCCTGTTCCTGTTCGAGGACCTTCACCGCGACGGTCGTACCATCGTCGTGGTTACTCATGCCGCCGAAGTCGCCGACCGCGCGCAGCGACGGATCACCCTACACGATGGACGGATCATCGAAGATAACGCCGCATCGAAAGCACCGGTCCCGGATTCCGCGCCATGAGCTCCCTGGGAAGCCTGCAAATCGCCGCGCGAGCGTTGCGCGTGAACAAGCTCCGAAGCGCTCTGACGGTGCTCGGGATCGTGGTCGGAGTTGCCGCAGTAGTTTGCATGGTTTCGGTGGGAGCGGGCGCCCAAGCAGAAGTTTCAGAGAAGATCCGCACGCTTGGAGCCAACCTCCTGCTGGTCATGCCTGGCGCGCGGAATTCAGGCGGAGCGAGACTCGAATCCGGGACGCAGGTTACGCTGACTGAAGACGATGCCGCGGCGATCCGAGGCGACGTGGTCGACGTGCAAGTCGCGGCGCCGCTGCTGTCGCGGTCAATGCCGCTCGTGGCCGGAAACAAAAACTGGATGGCGCTGGTAGCGGGAATCAATACCGACTATCTGGTGGCGCGCGAATGGCAAATGGCCAGCGGGCGGTCGTTCACCAGCGCCGAGATGAGTTCCGCAGCCAAGGTTGCTATCGTGGGAACGGTTATCGTCGAGGCATTGTTCGACGGACGCGCCGGAATCGGAGAGACGTTTCGGATCGGCAACATCCCTTTCACCGTGATCGGTGTGCTCGACAAAAAGGGACTGGGCGCAGCCGGTCGCAGTCAAGACGATATCGTCTTCATTCCTCTATCAACCGCGAAAAGCCGCGTGCTTGGTGCCGTGCGCGGAACCACCCGCGAAGCATTAGATTTCATCTCGATCAAGGTCTCGGACGCCGACGCTATGCCGACGGTGACGGATGAGATCGAGAAACTCCTTCGGCAACGGCACCGCATTCGCGGAGACACGCCTGACGATTTCAGGATCGAGAATCCGGCGGACGTCCTGACTGCACGCGGGGCGACGGCGCGGATCCTGGGCATTCTGCTGATCGCGGTGGCGTCGGTTTCGCTCATCGTCGGTGGCATCAGTATCATGAATATCATGCTGGTTTCGGTCACCGAACGCACCCGTGAAATCGGCTTGCGCATGGCCGTGGGAGCCAAGCGCCGCGACATCCGGTGGCAGTTCCTGATCGAGGCCTTAATGCTGGCACTAATGGGAGGACTCGTCGGCGCACTG
>JBPYFG010000553.1:0-5114 GCA_051986365.1 Xanthobacteraceae bacterium | reverse complement strand
CCGGCAGCAGATGATCGATATTGTGACCGTCGATCGGCCCGACATAGAAGAAGCCGAGTTCGTCGAATAGCGTGCCGCCGGTCACCAGACCGCGGGCATATTCTTCCATCGCCAAGGCGCGCTGCTGCAGCATTTTGCTCGGCAGCCGTTTGGCGACCTGATGGAAGACCTTGCGCAGCCGATGATAGGAGCGGCCTGAGACGCGGCGCGCCAGATAGGCGGACAGTGCGCCGACCGGCGGCGCGATCGACATATCGTTGTCGTTAAGCACGACGATCAGCCGCGAATTCATGGCGCCGGCATTGTTCATCGCCTCGTAAGCCATGCCGGCCGACATTGCACCGTCGCCGATGACGGCAATGACGTTGTTCTGCTTATTCTGCAGATCGCGCGCGACTGCCATGCCGAGGCTGGCGGAAATCGAGGTCGAGGAATGCGCTGCGCCGAATGGGTCGTATTCGCTCTCAGCGCGTTTGGTGAACCCGGACAAGCCGCCGCCTTGCCGGAGCGTGCGAATGCGGTCGCGGCGGTCGGTGAGAATTTTGTGCGGATAGGCTTGATGCCCGACATCCCAGACCAGCCGGTCGGCCGGCGTATTGAACACATAGTGCAACGCCACGGTCAGTTCGATGACGCCAAGGCCGGCGCCAAGATGACCGCCGGTCACGGCGACCGCATCGATCGTCTCCCGGCGCAACTCGTCGGCAAGCTGCCGCAACTGACTGGGTTCGAGACGCCGGAGGTCTTGGGGGGTCTTGATTTGGTCGAGCAATGGGGTCTTCGACAAAACCGTCACGCTACCGCTCCTTCTTCAGACCAATGTATTTGAGGCCGTTTATGGGGAGTTCGGCCGTTTATAGGGACTTGACGGAAGCTGTATGATCGGAAACAGATTTTAGCCTCCTACACCATTCCACGTAGGTAACGCAATTGAAACGCTCTATTTGACGCCGATTATTGCCTTAGGAACTGTTAGGCTTTCCAGAGGCTTATATCTTAAAGTCATCGTCGTTATTGCGATAACCGCGGGGTCGATACTTCGTTCGACGCCAGTTCGAGCAAAACTATGCAGCGCTGGAGGTTTTGCCAGGGTCTTGGGTGCTTTTTCGCAGAGGCATTTTGGCACCGCAGCGGTCCCGCACAGCGCGAATTGAGGCACCGTGGCCCTCGAACTATACCGCAAGAAGCGCAAATTCGGGGTCACGGCCGAACCGCGCGGCCGCAAGGGCGCGCGCGGCGGCAATCGCTACGTGATCCAGAAACACGCGGCGCGGCGGTTACATTACGATCTACGGCTCGAATTCGATGGCGTGATGAAAAGCTGGGCGGTCACACGCGGGCCGAGCCTGGATCCCAACGAAAAACGGCTCGCCGTGCACGTCGAGGATCACCCGATCGAATACAATTCGTTCGAGGGCACCATTCCGCAGGGCGAGTACGGCGGCGGCACGGTCATGATCTGGGATCGCGGGCGATGGATTCCCGAAGGTGATCCGCACAAGGGCTACGCCAAGGGACACCTCGATTTCGTGCTTGAAGGCAAAAAGCTCCACGGCCGCTGGCACTTGGTGCGAATGCGCGGCCGCGATCGTGACCGCCACGAGAATTGGCTCTTGATCAAGGGTAGGGATGACGAAGCGCGTAGCGGACGCGCGGCCGACATCTTGGAAGAGGAGCCGCTCTCGGTCGCGTCCGGTCGTTCGATGGATGAGATCACGGCGGGCAAAGGCAAAAAGCGGGTCTGGCACAGTAACCGCAGCGCCAGCCGGAGCGCCAATCGAAGTGCGGCGGATGCGAGACCGCAGACCCAGCGCGAATTTCGCGCCGAGCTGCAAGCGCAATCGAGGTCGCGGCTGAAAACAAGCAGTGAGCCAAAGGCTTCGGCCAAAACGACCGCCAAGACGACCACCAGGCCTAGCGCGAAAAGAAAATCGACCGCCAAGGCCGCAATGCCGATCGCGGCGCGACGCGGCGCCGATCCGGTGCGCTCGAATCGGCGCCGCGGCCGACTTCCTGATTTTATCCCGCCCAGCCTCGCCACGCTGCACAGCGCTGCTCCAGACGGAGCGGAGTGGATTCACGAGATCAAGTTCGACGGCTACCGCATCGAAGCGCGGCTTGATCACGGCAAGGTAGGTTTATTGACGCGAAAGCAGCTGGACTGGACGCATCGCTTCGAACGCATCGCCAAAGCGGTCGCCGATCTACCGGCGGATACGGCGCTGCTCGACGGCGAGTTGGTCGTCGAGAACGAACACGGTGTTTCCAGTTTTTCGCTGCTGCAAACCGACTTGAAAGACGGCCGCGAGAATCGATTCGTCTACTGGATTTTTGACCTGTTGCACCTGGACGGCCGGGATTTCACCAGCGAGCCGTTGACGGTGCGCAAGGCCGCGTTGCACCAGCTTTTGAAAAATCAGCCGCGAAACGGTCCGCTTCGCTACACGGAAGATTTCGAGGAGCGGGGACCGGCGATTTTCAAGCATGCATGCGAGTTGGGTCTTGAGGGCATTGTTTCAAAGTTGCGCGACGCGCCCTATCGCTCCGGACGTTCGGAAACTTTCATCAAAACCAAATGTCACAAAGCGCAGGAATTCGTCGTGGCCGGGTTCACGCCGTCAACGGCGATGCCGAACGCGGTCGGGGCGCTGACAGTGGCCTTCCATGAAGGCGGCAAGCTTCGCTATGCCGGTCGGGTTGGCACCGGTTACACTCACCAAACCGCGCGAGATTTGTGGAAACGGTTGAACGCACTGCGCATCGATCGCCCGGCGCTCGTTCTACCGGAGGACGAGAGGCGCAAGGGCGTGGTCTGGGTCAAGACGGAATTGGTTATTGATGCAGAGTTTCGCGGCGTCACGCATGACGGCCTATTGCGCCAGGCCTCCTACAAAGGCCTGCGGGAGGATAAGCCCGCGGGCGAAGTGGTGCGCGAGAGGCCCGCCGAGGAGGCCGAGGAGGCGATGGCGGCCACCCAGAGGCAAATGCGCAAATCTGCCAACCGAAAGCCGGTGCAACGCGACGCGAAGCGGTCGCGGCCGTCGGCGCCGGCGCGTGCGGGCAGCGGCGGCGGACATGTCGCGGTCGCGGACGTTCAGTTGACGCATCCGGATCGCGTGTATTGGGCCGATGTTGGCGTTACCAAGGAAGATCTGGCGGCCTATTACCTCGACGTATGGAAATTGATGGCGCCGCATCTGGTCGATCGGCCGCTCGCCATCGTGCGGTGTCCGGATGGAATTGCTGGCGAATGTTTCTTTCAGAAACATATCGCTTCCAATATCAAAGACTCTCCACTTCGCCATGTCGTCCAGTCCAAAGAGCACGACGTGATCGCGGTGGAGAAACTCAGTGACCTGATCGAGCTGGCGCAATTCGGTGCCTTGGAAATTCACGTCCGCGGCTCACGATTAGGCCGCCTGGAGTCTTGTGATCGGATCGTGTTCGATCTCGATCCCGGCGAAGACGTGGCCTGGAAGGAAATCGTCGCCGCGGCGCAGGAGACCCGCGACCGGCTCAAGGCGCAGAACCTGAAAAGCTTTGCCAAATTGTCGGGCGGCAAGGGCATCCATGTGGTTGTCCCGGTCGCCGGCGCAGATTGGGACATGACGAAAAGATTCACAGCGCGGATCGCTGGCGAAATGACGGCGGATTCGCCGCAACGTTATCTCGCGAAAATGACCAAGTCGCTACGCAAAGGGAAAATCTTCATCGATTATTTTCGCAATTCCCGAGAGGCGACTTCGGTCGCCGTCTATTCGACGCGCGCGCGCGCCGGTGCGCCGATCTCGATGCCTGTGTCATGGGAGGCGCTGGCGCGTACCACGGCCGGCAACCAGTTCACCGTCCTCAACTGGAAAAAACATCCGAAGGCCGATCCCTGGGCAGAGATCGACAAGGTCAAGCAGAAGTTACCGGGTTAGTTTTCGTTTGGCTCCGCCGAATCTGATTGCGCCGGCGGCAACGATCCGAGCCGCGGCGGCATTCTTCCGTCTTTCCGCGGCCAAACTTATACAGCGCGCCGTCTTTACGGCATCCTCGTCGGCGACGTCCTGATCGCGGACGTAGTCTGAAACCTCATCGAGGAAATGTCGGAAGCGCTGTACGGCAGCGCCCCCGATATGTAGGTCAGGTTTTTTGCCGGCACGCGTTGACGCAGCGGCCTAACTACGATGTCGGTCTCAACCCCTGGCCAGAAACCGCTCCCGCAACGGCTTGAGCACGAACAGAGCCAATCCCACGACCACGAAATTCATGATCGCGGTCAATACGAATACCAAGTGCCAGCCTCCGGTCGCTGATTTGATAAGGTTGGCAACCGGAACCAGGAAAGCCGACGCACCTTTGGCGGTGTAAAGCAAACTGAGGTTGACGGTTGCAAACTTGGTGCCAAAAGTGTCCGTGCACGTTGACGGGAATAGGCTGAAGATTTCGCCCAGGTGAGGAAGATCAAAGCAGCGAAGACAACGAATGCCCAGGGGGCATGACCGAGGGTCCCCAGCAGCCAATAGGCTATTCCGCCCAGACCGAAGGCGATCGCCATTGTGTATTCGCGGCCGATCTGGTCTGAAATCCAGCCGAACAGCGGACGCGCCCCACCATTGCAGACGAGGTCGACGATCAGTGCCACGCTCAGCGTCGTGGCGCCGAACAAGATCACCACATCGCCAACACTAAAGTCCTTTGCAATAGGTGCGATCTGGGCCCCATCAATCCGCTCGCCGACACCATGACAAACATGACGTAAAGCACCCAGAAAACCGGGGTGCTCAATGCTTCCCGAGGCGTGTAGCTACGCGCCGTCTGCGCTACTTTTGGCGAGGCAATGCCGACCATCTCGCCGGGTTCGGGTGCCCGCAAAACCCAGACCCTGGACCAGCCCAAACCAAAAAAATGCTGCTTCGTAGCCGGCGGAGTCGATAACCGCCCGAATTGGAACGACCGTCAGTGCCGCGCCTGCACCATAACCCGCCGCGGTAAGACCGACCGCCAAGCCACGGCGATCGGGAAACCATTTGACAGCCTGGCCGACGCAAGTGGCATACACGGCCCCGCCTCCGGTGCCGCCAACCACAGCCCCGAGGTACAGCATTCCGAGAGATTGCGCGTACGCA
>JBPYFG010000552.1:0-2358 GCA_051986365.1 Xanthobacteraceae bacterium | reverse complement strand
GTGCATCGCCGAGCCTGGGAAGCGAGCTAGATCAACTCTGCATAAATACCATTCGCACCCTTGCGATGGACGCGGTGCAGCAAGCCAATTCCGGCCACCCCGGCACGCCGATGGCGTTGGCGCCACTGGCCTACACCATTTGGCAGAATTTTCTGCGATTTAATCCGGATGATCCGATCTGGCCCAATCGCGACCGCTTCGTGCTGTCAAATGGGCACGCTTCCCTGCTGCTGTATTCGATCCTGCATCTGACAGGCGTGAGGTCGGTGGATGCCAAATACGAGCGGCTCGGTGAGCCGGCGGTGTCGCTCGACGACATCAAGCGATTTCGGCAGCTGGGGAGCAAATGTCCCGGCCACCCGGAATATCGCCTTACCTCGGGCGTCGAAACGACGACAGGTCCTCTCGGTCAAGGCTGCGGCAACAGCGTCGGCATGGCGCTAGCCGCGCGTTGGTTAGCTAAGCGTTTCAATCGGCCGGACTTCACAATCTTCAACTATGACGTTTATGTCATCTGCGGCGACGGCGACATGATGGAGGGAGTGTCGAACGAAGCAGCATCGCTCGCCGGTCACCTCATGCTCGGCAATCTTTGCTGGTTCTATGACAGTAACCGCGTGACCATCGAAGGACACACCGATCTCGCCTTCAGCGACGATGTAGCGGCGCGCTTCCTTGCCTACGGCTGGAACGTGCTGCGCGTTGGCGACGTCAACGATCTCGAGCGGCTCCGCCAGGCCATCGGGAATTTCCGCCGTACCAAGGACACGCCGACGCTCATTATCGTCGAGAGCCATATCGCTTATGGCGCGCCGCACAAGCATGACACCAGTGCCGCCCACGGCGAGCCGCTTGGCGAGGAAGAGATACGGTTGGCCAAGCGCAGCTATGGCTGGCCCGAAGACGCCAAATTTCTCGTGCCGGACGGCGTGCGTGAGCATTTCCAAGACGGCGTGGGCCGGCGCGGTCAAAGCCTACAGAAGGAATGGCTCACACGGTTTGAGTCTTATCGACAAACCTTTCCCGATCTCGCCGACGAGATTGAGCGCATGCAGCAGCGCGAGCTGCCGGCGAACTGGGACGCCAAGCTGCCGGTATTCCCCGCCGACGGCAAAGGCCTGGCGACGCGCGACTCTTCGGGCAAGGTGCTCAACGCGATCGCGGCGCATTATCCGTGGCTGATTGGCGGCGCCGCCGATCTCTTTCCGTCGACCAAGACCCGACTCTTATTCGAGGGCGCCGGCGAGCTTGAGGCTGAAACACCGGGCGGCCGCAATATGCATTTCGGCATCCGCGAGCACGCTATGGGTGCGGTGCTGAATGGGCTCGCCGTGTCCAAGGTCCGCCCCTTTGGCGCGGGTTTCCTCATCTTTTCCGACTATATGAAACCACCCATCCGGCTTAGCGCCTTGATGGAGCTTCCAGTCATCTTCGTGTTCACGCACGATTCGATCGGCCTTGGCGAGGATGGACCCACACACCAACCGGTCGAGCAACTCGTAGCGCTGCGCAGCATTCCCGGTCTGATCACGCTCCGACCCGCCGACGCCAACGAAGTTGTCGAAGCCTGGCGCGTCGTCCTCGCTCTCAAGCATCAACCCGCCTGTTTGGTGTTGACCCGCCAGCCGGTGCCGACGCTCGACCGGACACGCTTCGCGTCTGCCTCAGGCGTCGCGCGCGGCGCTTATATCCTCGCCGATGCACATGACCGCAAACCCTCGGTGATCCTGATCGGCACCGGCAGCGAGGTCGCGCTCTGTGCCGAGGCCTACGAGTCGCTGACGCGGGAGGGCATTGCGGCGCGCGTGGTCAGCATGCCGTCCTGGGAATTATTCGAGCAGCAAGATCAGGCCTATCGCGACAGTGTGCTGCCGCCCGAGGCGACAGCGCGAGTCTCGGTCGAGCAGGCCTCAGTCATCGGTTGGGATCGCTATGTCGGGACGAATGGCGCCAAGATCGGCATGCACACTTTTGGCTCGTCAGCGCCGATCAAAGATCTTTTGAAGCAATTCGGCTTCACGCCCGACAAGGTGGCGGCTGCCGCCAAAGAGCAGATCGCGAAATCAAGAAGGCAGAAATCGTGAACCCGCTCCAGCAGTTCGCAACGCGTGGTTAGTCGCCTTTGGCTCGACTATCTCAAGCGCAGCCTCTTCGCGAAGGGCGAGTTGCGTCATCTGATCGAGCGCGACGGCCTGAAGGGACTGACTTCGACCCCCTCGATCTTCGAGAATGTAATCGGCCGCGGGAGACTGAAATTCGAGCCCGGCGGTATCGGCGAATGCGGGACTTCGGCCAACGCCGCGGCGCCAAACGACTGCGCAAGATGCCGGTCGAGGCCGTCGCTCTGAAGCAAACGAC
>JBPYFG010000551.1:0-3415 GCA_051986365.1 Xanthobacteraceae bacterium | reverse complement strand
TCGCAACGTAGCGAAGAGGAAGCGCAGTCCTCGTTCCGCGACCTGCAGGCCAAATATCCGGACCTGCTCGGCGCGCGTACGCCGATCATCCGCCGCGCCGACCTCGGCGCCAAGGGCATCTTCTTTCGCGCGATGGTGGGTCCATTCACCTCGGCGGATCAGGCTACGGAATTGTGCTCGAACCTGAAAGCTGCCGGGGGCAGTTGCCTCGTGCAAAAGAATTGATCGCCGGGCACCCGAACTTGCATTCGCAGGCTGTCGCGCCTCTAGTGAGCCATGATCGATTTTGGATTCTCTCGCCGGATCAGGCCCGCAACCTTAGCCTTGACCAGGCCCGCATTGCCGTAAATGCGCGCGTTCATCACCGGGCTGGCGGGGGCCACTCTCACGACGGCGGAACGGCACTTCGTGCAGGAGGCGGCGCCCTTCGGGCTGATCCTGTTCAAACGTAACGTGACCACACCCGACGCGCTGCGCCGGCTTACCGATGAGTTCCGCGCAGCGGTCGGCCGTCAGGCCCCGGTCCTGGTCGATCAGGAAGGGGGGCGGGTGCAGCGCCTGGGCCCCCCGCATTGGCCGATCTATCCGCCCGGGGCGGCTTATGGAGCGCTATTCGACCGCAATCCCGACACTGGGCTCACAGCTGCGCGCCTGGGCGGGCGGCTGATTGCCAATGATCTGACGCAGCTCGGGATTGACGTCGACTGTGCGCCAATTGCCGACGTGCCGGCGGCGCATGCCGATCCTGTGATTGGCGATCGGGCCTATGGCGCCGATCCGGCGAAAGTGGCCGCGCTTGCCGGCGCTTTCGCTGCCGGACTGATGGAGGGCGGCGTTTTGCCGGTGCTCAAGCACCTGCCTGGACATGGCCGCGCAACGGCCGACAGCCACCAGCGCCTTCCGGTTGTGACTGCCGATCGCGCGACCCTGGATGCCACCGATTTTGCCGCCTTCCGGCCGTTATGCGGTCTGCCCCTGGGGATGACCGCCCATGTTGTGTTTACCGCCGTCGACCCGGTCGCGCCGGCGACCACTTCGGCCAATATAGTGAAGCATGTGATTCGCGATTCGATCGGTTTTACCGGGCTGCTCATGAGCGATGACATTTCGATGGGCGCACTGTCCGGCTCACTGTCGGAACGCACCATGGCGGCAATCGCGGCCGGCTGCGACGTCGTGCTTCATTGCAATGGGGAGTTGTCGGAAATGGTCGAAGTTGCCGCGGAAGCGCCTGCGCTGGCCGGCGATGCCGCGCGCCGCGCCGAAGCCGCGCTGGCCGCGCGCAAACCGGCGGCGCCTCTCGACATTGCCGCAAGCCGCGCCGAACTCGCCAAGCTCTTGAACGACATTCGTCCCGAGGCGGGGTTCGCATGAACACTGAACAAGAGTTCGAAACCGAATTGGCCGAGCGCTCGGGCGACGAGCCGTCGCTCATGGTGGACGTCGAGGGCTTTGAGGGGCCGCTCGACCTTTTGCTGACGCTGGCGCGCCAGCAGAAGGTCGATCTCGCCAAGATTTCCATCCTCGCGCTGGCCGACCAGTACCTCGCCTTCATCGAAGAGGCTCGTAAGATGCGCCTGGAACTCGCCGCCGATTACCTGGTGATGGCGGCGTGGCTTGCTTACCTAAAATCCCGTCTGCTCCTGCCTGAATCGCACCCGGCCGAAGGACTGAGCGCCGAAGAAATGGCCAATGCGCTCGCGTTGCGGCTGCGCCGACTTGAGGCGATCCGCAAATTCGCCGAGCAATTGATGAACCGGCCGCAGCTCGGCCGCGACGTTTTCCAGCGCGGTCAGCCCGAGCCGATCGCCGAGATCAAGCACCCGCAATGGTCGGCGACCCTTTATGATCTGCTCTCGGCCTATGCGTCGCGGCGGCAAATCCAGTCGAGATCGGTCGTGCGCGTTGCCAAGCGCACGGTCTGGTCGCTGGCCGAAGCGCGTGAAGCGCTGGAGCGGCTGATCGGGCAGAGCATGGATTGGAGCCCGCTCGATCAATATCTCGTTGCCTATTTCACCGATCCTGCGATGACCGCCACCGTGCTGGCTTCGAGCTTTGCCGCGGCGCTCGAAATGATCCGGGAGGGCCGGCTCGAGGCGCACCAACAAGGCGCTTTCTCGCCGCTCTATTTGCGCAAGAAACGGAATGCCGACGGCGCCCTGTCGCAGGGCGGAGCCGCGGAATCGGGGAATGGCTAAGAGGGAGAAGAAGCCAATGGGGAAAGTCGCGGAGATGCGGGTGATCGTCGGCGACAAGAAAGATCCCGACCGCGCCGAGGGACTGCGCATCCTCGAAGCTCTGCTGTTCGCCGCCGAAGCGCCGCTTGACGAGAAGGTTCTGGCGTCGCAGCTGCCGGCCGGCATCGACGTGCACGCATTGCTCCAGCAGTTGCAGCGCGAATACGAGCCTCGCGGCGTCAATCTCGTGCGCATCAGCGGCAAGTGGACGCTGCGCACCGCGACCGATTTGGCGTGGCTGTTGACGCATGAATCGGTGGTCACGCGAAAACTGTCGCGTGCGGCGATCGAGACACTGGCGATCGTCGCTTACCATCAGCCCGTCACCCGCGCCGAGGTCGAGGAAATTCGCGGCGTGAGCACGTCAAAAGGAACGCTGGACGTGCTTCTTGAAACCGGCTGGATCCGGCTGCGCGGCCGGCGCAAGGCGCCGGGACGGCCGGTTACCTATGGGACCAGCGAAGCATTCCTGTCCCATTTCGGCCTCGATGCGCTCACTGACCTGCCCGGTCTGGACGAGCTCAGGGGTGCGGGCCTGGTCGACGCCACCATGCCCGCCGATTTCGCTGTGCCGGTTCCGTCCGACGATCCGGCGTTGCGGGACGACGAAGAGCCGCTGGGCCCGGAGGATGTGGATCTGGGCTTGGCGCCGCGGGTCGAACACAAGGAGGAATAAAGCGCGGCGGCTATCGATCCCGATCGCGTTGCCGACCTATCGCCGCGAATAAGGCGCGTTTACCTGCGGCGCGACGGATTTACCGGCGTGCTTGTTTTTGCCGGCCCTGACGCCTAGTTTCTGGCTTAAATCGGCAACTTGCCGACGGGCGCTGCAAGTTTAAGGACGTTGCGTAAGCGTCTGGCGGACGGAGGATTTTATGGGTTCTTTGAGCATCTGGCACTGGTTGATCGTCGGAGCTGTGGTCCTGCTGGTGTTCGGAGGCCGCAACAAGATTTCGGACATGATGGGCGATGTCGCGCGCGGAATTAAAGCCTTCAAGAAAGGCATGGCCGACGACGAGACCGCCGACAGTGCGAAGTCCGATGCGCCGGTGAAGACGATCGATCATCAAGCCTCCGCGGAGATCAAGCGGCGCGCCGAATCCGAGAGCAAAGTCTAACTCTGGTGCTCTGGCGCCGGTCGCGGCAGCTTCACATCTTGATCGGCGGCTGCGGCTGAG
>JBPYFG010000550.1:0-2954 GCA_051986365.1 Xanthobacteraceae bacterium | reverse complement strand
ATGAGCACAGCCACCAGAATTTTCGGATAGACGGTGAACCCCATCCAGAGAATGAACAGCGGCGCAAAAGCGACCTTCGGCGCGATTTGCAAGGCGAGGATATACGGCGACAGCGCAAGCTCGGCGGTCGGCGACATGCCGAGCAGATAACCGACCAAGGCGCCAAGCAGGCTGCCGAGGATAAAGCCGACTAAGACCTCGGCAACCGTCACGCCGGTATGCAGCGGCAAATGATAAACCTGCCAGGCGCGCACAAATTCGGCGGCGACGCTGGACAATGGCGGCACGATGAAGGACGGAATTCCGAGCAGGCCCGGGCCCCATTGCCACGCCGCCAGGAACACGACGAGCAGCGCGACGCTGGCGGCGGCTCCGCGGCGGAAGCGGGCGCTGTGCGCGTCATTACTCATGGCGGCTCCGCTTCGCATTCGACCGCGACATTTTCTTACAGTGAAGCATGGGCGATATCGAGCCGGTCCATCAGCTGAGCCACGTAATCGCCGAATCTGGCATCGCGCCGCCGCGCCATCGGATTGTCGCGTTGCGGAAGATCAATCGCGATTTCATCGATGATCGTTCCCGGCCGCCGGCTCATGACCAGGACCCGATCCGACAAGGTCACCGCTTCGGCGAGATCATGGGTAATCAAGAGCGCGGTCTTGTTCGCCGCTTTGAGCGTCTGGGCAAGATCGTGCTGCAACACCATGCGCGTCTGTGCATCGACCGCGGAGAACGGCTCATCAAGCAAGAGAACGTGTGGATCGACCGCGAGCGTGCGCGCCAATGCCACGCGCTGGCGCATGCCGCCCGAGAGTTGGTGCGGGTAATGCCCGGAGAATTCCGCGAGCTTGAAATTTGTCAGCAAATTCTCGGCGCGGCGCTTGCGCTCCTTTACCGGCACGCCTTGAATTTCGACACCGAACATGACGTTCTCGGCGACCGTACGCCATGGCAGCAGCAAATCTTTTTGCAGCATGAAGGCGACTTGCGCATTGGGATCGGCGACTCGCTCGCCATCGACGAACGCGGCACCCTCGCTCGGCGCGGTGAGCCCCGAACCGATATTGAGAAGCGTGCTCTTGCCGCAACCGGTCGGACCGATCAGCGACACCACCTCGCCGTCGCGAACTGCAAAGCTTACGCCGCGCACGGCGGTGAGCGGCCCGCCCTTGGCGTCCGCGAAACGCATCGTCACGTTGCGGTATTCGAGGCGGACAACAGGCATTTCAAATCATCGGGGAAAGCGAGCGGCGGCTCTGTGATAAGGACAATTGTGTTTTCGCTCGGGTAATTGAACTATACTGTAAAATTGCTGGATCGCGAGGGGGAATGATCGATGTTTGCTGGCCCTGTATTATTTGAAATCCGCCGCGCGATTTCGGCGGCAGCCGTTCTGCTCTTCTGTTCGATCATCGCAACTTGGCCGCAAGCGGCGCGGGCCGACGAGAAGATCACCTATTTATTCCCGGCGCCGCCGATCCTGCCGGCCTTCGGTCCGATCCAGATCGCCAAAGGCAAAGGTTATTTCTCGCAGGCCGGGCTCGACGTGAATTACGCGGTTGGCCGCGGCGGCGTCGATGTCGCCAAAGAGGTCGGCGCCGGCAATGTGCCGCTCGGCGGCATCGTCGCCGATGGGCCGATCGTTGTGCGGCAGAACGGCGTCCCGGTAAAGATCGTCGCGCTGTTCGGCGGCAAGGGATTTATGCAGCTCGTGGTGCGCGCCGATTCCGGCATCCAGAAGCCGGCCGATCTCAAAGGCAAGACCATCACCGTGATGTCCTATCAGGACACCACGTTTTACGCGTTGCTCGGTTTATTGGCGAGCGCAGGGCTCACGCAGAACGACGTCGACATTCAGGCCGCCGGTCCGGTCGGCGTGTGGCAATTCGTGGCCACGGGCAAGTCGGTTGGCATGGCCGGCGTACCGGACTGGATTCCGCCGGTCGAAGCGGCGGGTGTTCCCATTAAAGTGCTACCGACCGACGAATTCTTTCCGCACATGGCGCAGGCGGTCGCCGCATCGGATCAGATCATCAAGGACAAGCCTGAGATGGTGCGCAGTTTCGTCAAGGCCGCGCTGCACGGCATGAAAGACATTATGGACGATCCCGACAAGGCGGCGGCCGATTTCGTCAAGTTCGTGCCGGAATGGACCGGCAAGGAAAATCAGGTCAATGAAGCGTTCGCCTATTACGACAAATTAGTTTATCCGGGCCAAAAAGTGCTTGGCGCGGTTGACCCTGAGCGCATGGCCAAATTGCAGGATTTCTATCTGGCCAAGGGCATCATCCAGAAGAAGTCGCCGGTCGACGAGCTGTTCACCAACCAATTTGTACAGTAATATACATCTAACAATATCAATGATTTAGTTGGGATATTCCTTCCCAGGACCATCTCTGGGAAGGCCCTGGGAATGGTCGCGGTGGCGTTGCTCCGGGTGGGTCTCGGGATGCCTATACTTCCAATGGCCGTGGCCATATTTGCCAATGGACCATTTTCTTTCTAGGCGCTCGAACCACACCCGGTGCTCAAGCTCGTCGTGACCTCTCACAACCACTGGATACCAAGCAAACCAGTGATGCCAGAGGGAGCGCCTCCTTGCTTGCGATGCCAGGATAAGTCGTCGGGTTGCCCATCGCATGATCGTCCCCATTGAGACGGGCTAGATACGGGACACAGTATGAACCGGTTTTCACGGCTAAGGTGTGACCCGAGGCACACTGGAAAACCCAGCTAACGCGAAGCGTTGCCTACCATTGGGTCGTGTTCCTAACAACTCCAGAACCGACAAGCGCTGCCGATGCAACCAAGCGGCGAAGTTGCTCTCGAAAGATGAGGCGCTGATCGGATTGCGGCCAATATCGCCAAGCTGCCGGAGCTAGTGCGCAAGCGCGGTGAGACGCGAAGCTGAGGAAGACAGTCGTAGCCGCAGGCGTGCCGTAGCATGTGCACGT
>JBPYFG010000549.1:0-2504 GCA_051986365.1 Xanthobacteraceae bacterium | reverse complement strand
GCCGCAGGGGCAGGTGGTTGGCCGCCGGTGGGTGGACCGTTTTGCGCGATTGCCAGCGAAGTGCCACCGACAAGCAGCGCGACGATCGCGAGACTTTTCACGGTGGTCATTGTCACCTCCAATGCTTGAGCCGCGCTCACCCTGACATGCACAGGGAAACGCCTTCATGAGATGGCCGTTCCCGCGAGTTGGCGACAAAAGGATGGCGGCGAAATATGAACAGCTGTTAATTTTGCGGGCCACAACTGGGCCGCTCGAAAATTTTGCTGGAACTCAAGGCAGCCGATTGCAAGGTTCGCGACCGAAATGCAGGATGCCGAGACGCCACGCTGGCGCCGTGCTGCGAATGACGATTGCCGTCTTTGCCACGACGTTCGCGATATCCGTCTGGGCGCAGGAATTTCTGGCTGGATCGGGCACACCAGCGGCCGCATTTCCAACTCCCGATCGCCCGGTCGCGGAAATTATCAGCCCAATTTGGCACGACGAGAAGGAGCGCGACGACGTAAACGAACCACGCCAGCTTGTGCGCCTGCTCGGCATCAGATCCGGGATGACTGTCGCCGACATCGGCGCGGGCAGCGGTTACTATGTCGTGCGGTTGTCGCCCATCGTCGGTCCCGGCGGCCGCATCATCGCCGAAGACGTCGTGCCCGAATATTTGCAGGGCCTGCGCGATCGCGTCCGCGACCTCGGTTTGCAAAACGTCGTCATCAGCCGTGGTGAACCGCACGATCCGAGATTACCGGCCGATTCGCTCGACATGGCAATTCTGGTGCACATGTATCACGAGATCGCCCAGCCTTACGGCCTCCTTTACAATCTCGTTCCCGCGCTTAAGCCCGGCGCGCGGGTCGGCATTGTCGACGCCTATCGCCCGACATCCGAGCATGGTACTCCGCCAAGTCTTCTACGCTGCGAGCTTGCCGCGGTGGCATATCGCCAGATCAGCTTCGATCGCCTCGCGGGCAGTGACGCTTATCTGGCGGTCTTTGTGCCGCCATCCGTTGCGGGCCGGACACCGCCGCAAGCCATGGTCGCGTGCAAGGCGTCTTAGCCGGCGATTTTCGCGAGCGCACGGCGCCAAGAATTGGGACGTCACGGCGTCAGCTCAATCAGCGCCAGAACGGCTTGATCTTAGCCAAGTCCGAATAGCACTCCGTCGCCGCGGTCATCGCCGCGTCCATGCGCGCGTCCTCGCGCCCGGTGAGTAGCCCGGCGGCAAAGACGCGGCTCGGATTTGATCGGCGGCAGCGCACGCCCATTGCCGAGATGCGTTTTTCATGCACTGTGATGTCGTTAAGATTGCCGAGCCCATCTTGCAGCCGTTCAAGTGCCGGAAGGAATCGCTTGCGTCGTTTCAACGCCCGCTTGGTCGTGAACAGCGTGGCGAAGAATTCCGCCGCATAACGCAGCTTCTTGGTCCGGATACGCAGCTTGTGACGGCTGCGTGCATCGAGCCGCGCCAGCATTCGGCCTTTCTTGCGAACCTTGCGCCAGCGCCGCGCCAATTGCTCGAGCGCGAACATCTCGATCGGCAGATCGCCGCGGTCGCGGACGAGGTCGTCCTGCGGATTTCTCCACTGACCGGCCTCCAGCCATGCCGCCACATCGAGCGCGAGGACGCGAAAGCGCGCCGACTGCACCGCCGCCTGTGCACGCGATAGCGCCGCGTCGCGCCGTTCCGCGAATTCGTGCGAAAGCGAACGCATGCCGCGCCAGCGCCGGCGTTGTCGCTTCATCGGCGCGACCACGCGGTTCACCAGCACTTCGAGCTCGCGCGCCGGGCCGAGCTCGCCGGCCAGCCATTTGAGTTCGCTCTTGATGGCCGCCGTCTGCGGGTCGTGCAGAAGCGCGGCAAACAACGACATGGCCGCGCGCAGCCGGCGCAGTCCAACGCGCATTTGGTGGACGCCTTCGGGGTCGCCCCTGATCAGGGCCGGCTCGTTATTGATCGCGTGTTTCAGGCAGGTGAGGCCGATCGTCTTGAAAGCCTGGCGCGCGCTCATGCCGGCGTGTAGCGCGATGGCAGCGGCCTTGACCGGCAGCCCTTGCTGGCGATCGATAACCTCGTAGCCGCGTTCCGATTTGCTCTTGACCGCAAGTCGTGCCGGCAGCGCTTGCGTGAGCTCGCGCGCAAGCTCGAACAGCTCGGCGGCGTTACCACGTTTAAGCTCGAGCTCGATCTCGCACAGCGGCAACGAGTGCTTACCGGTCTCGATCGTGCCCTGGTCGATGGTCAACGCAATCGCGTGGCCATCGTCGACCAGCGGATAGACCGTTCGCCGCACCCGCGTCTCGAATACCGGCTTGAGGCCTCGGCGCAGCTTCTTGGTCAACAGCGGTTCGAGGACGGTCCCCTTCGCGCGATCGAGATCCAGCTCATTCCCCGCGATTTCGGCTTCCCATTCGTCGCGCTCAAAGTTCCCGCCATTGGTGGTGGCCTTGATAGTTTGCGTGCACTGGCGACCCTCGCGCCGCACGCGAAGCATCAGCCCTTTCTT
>JBPYFG010000548.1:0-3558 GCA_051986365.1 Xanthobacteraceae bacterium | reverse complement strand
GCAGTGGCGGCTGCAACTGTTCCGGCCGATGCGCAGCCGCGGCGCGTGCAAGTCGGCACGCTCGCCTGTTCGATTTCAGCCGGCGTCGGGCTGGTCGTGGCCTCGCAGCGCAATGTGAGCTGCAATTTTCAGCCGGATGGCGGCCCGCCCGAGGCCTATACCGGCACCATGACCCGGGTCGGCGTGGACGTCGGCTTCACCACCGGCGGCGCAATGGTTTGGGGTGTGTTCGCCGACACGAACCGCTATGCCGGAATGCTGGCCGGGACTTATGCCGGCGCGACAGCCGAAGCGACCGTCGCCGCGGGCCTCGGCGCCAACGTGCTGGTCGGCGGATCCAACCGCTCGGTCGCGCTTCAGCCGCTTTCGGTGCAGGGCCAGGTCGGACTCAATGTGGCCGCCGGCGTCGGTGCACTGGAACTGCATTTGGCGCAGTAACTTGGCGTCAATTTGGCGTCGAACTTGGCGTCGAGTTTGGCGTTGAACTTAGCGTAGAACTTGGCGCCAAAGCCGGCGCAATAATTCGCGCCCCGCGCTGCAGTTGAATTTTTCGCTCTTATCCGCGCCTTGCTTGCGCGGGGCTCCGCATGACCTGTGTCCAATGGCTCGTCGCTGCCCATTTTCCGTGCCGCCGCGCGAGGCGCTGTGTCGCGCCTCTTGACCCACCCCCGCCAGCACTGAAACGATAGCTTATCTTTCAAACAATAACTCCCCGCGGTTCGCACCAATTGACCGGTCCGCCGCGGGAGGCGGTGCGGGAGGTTTTCCATGGCAACAAATGGCGGCAATGGTACCCGCGCGTTGGGTCCGCGCTGCGTGGCGCTGGTGGGTCCGTTCCAGAGCGGCAAGACGACGCTGCTCGAAGCGATCCTCGCGCGCACCGGCGCCATCGCGCGCCAGGGCACGATCGAAGCCGGCAATACCGTCGGCGACGCCAGCAAGGAGGCGCGCCATCATCGTATGAGCGTCGAGCTGACGGTCGCCACCACGACTTTCATGGGCGACAATTACACCTTTCTTGATTGTCCCGGCTCGGTGGAGTTCGTTAACGACATGCGGGAGGTGCTGCCAGCGATCGATGCCGCCGTGGTCGTCTGCGAAATGGACGAAAAAAAGATTCCGCAATTGCAGCTGATTCTGCGCGAATTGGAAGACTGGAAAATCCCGCGCATCCTGTTCGTCAACAAAATCGACAAGGCCGACGCTGCCGTGCGCGATGTTCTTCATCTGCTGCAGCCGGCGTCGCGTACCAAATTGATTTTGCGGCAAATCCCGACCTTCTCCGGCGACATTATCAGCGGCTTCGTCGATTTGGCGCTGGAACGCGCGTTCGTTTACAAGGAGTACGCTCCGTCGCAGGTCGTACCGCTCGAAGGCGACGCCGCCGATCTGGAAAAGACGGCGCGGTTTTCGATGCTGGAAACGCTGGCCGACCATGACGACGAACTGATGGAGCAACTGCTCGAAGACATCCAGCCGCCGCGCGACAAGGTGTTCGACGACCTGACGCGCGAATTGCGCGACGGGCTCGTCTGCCCGGTGCTGATGGGCACCGCGGCGCGGGCCAACGGCGTGTTGCGGCTGCTCAAGGCGCTCCGCCATGAGTCGCCTGGGGCGGCCGATACCGCCAAACGGCTCGGTGTCAAACAGGGCGGCGAAGCCGTCGCCTATGTGCTCAAGACGCTGCACACGACGCATGGCGGCAAAATGTCGATCGTGCGGATGCTCGCCGGTCAAGGCGGCGATGGCGTCACTTTCCTGACCGGCGACGATGAAGCCGGACGCGTCGCCGGCGTATTCAAGGTGCTTGGCCAATCCAACGAGAAACGCGGTCCCGCTGCTGTCGGCGAGGCCGTCGCCTTCGCCAAACTGGAAAAAGCCAAAACCGGCGACACGCTATCGGCCGGCAAACAACCGCACCCGCCGCTGCCCAAGGTCGCGCCCTTTCCGCCGGTACTGGCCATCGCCATCACCGCGAAGGAACGCAAGGACGATGTCAAGCTCGGCCAGGCGCTGACCAAGCTCGTCGAAGAAGATCCTTCGATCACGGTCGTGCACAATCCAGAAACCCACGAAGTCGTGCTGTGGGGCCAAGGCGAGATGCATTTGCGGGTCGCCACCGAACGGTTGAGCGACCGCTACGGCGTTGCCATTGAGCGGCGTACACCGAGCGTCGGTTATCGCGAAACCATCCGCAAATCGATCACCCAGCGCGGCCGGCACAAAAAACAATCCGGCGGGCACGGCCAGTACGGCGACGTCGTGCTCGAGATCAAGCCGCTGCCGCGTGGCGCGGGATTTACCTTCCAAGAACGAATCAGCGGCGGCGTGGTGCCGCGAAATTACATTCCCTCGGTCGAGGAGGGCGTCATCGACGCACTCAAGCATGGTCCGTTGGGCTTTCCGGTGGTCGATCTTAGCGTCGCTTTGATCGACGGCTCGTATCACACCGTCGATTCATCGGATATGGCTTTCCGGACCGCCGGCCGTATCGGCATCACCGAGGGGCTGCCGCAATGCCAGCCGGTGTTGCTTGAACCCATTCATCTCGTCGAAATCGTCTGTCCGAACGAGGCTACGGCGAAGATCAACGCCTTGATGTCGAGCCGTCGCGGACAGATCCTGGGTTTCGATACACGGGAAGGCTGGGACGGCTGGGACATGGTCCGCGCCAAAATGCCGGAAGCCGAGATCGGCGACTTGATCGTGGAAATCCGCTCGGCCACCGCCGGCGCCGGCACTTTCACATTCAAATTCGATCACATGGCTGAATTGACGGGCCGCACCGCGGACCAGATCGTCGCCGCACGCCGCGCCGCGGAGTGATTTTCGCCATCGTAATTCCGGGGCCGAGCGAAAGTGAGGAGCCCGGAATCCATAACCACGGTTCGTGAATATGGATTCCGGACTCGACGCTTCGCGTCGATCCGGAATGACCCAACGAGAGAACCAACATCATGCCAGCTTATTGGGTCGCGCGTTCCAAAATCAACGATCCGGTCGAGTACAAAAAATACACCGACCGGGTTCCGCCCATCATTGCCAAATACGGCGGCAAAGTCTTGGCGCGCGGCGGCCGCTTTCAGATCATGGAAGGACCGCGCAAATTCCAGCGCTTTGTCGTCATCGAATTCCCCACTTTCGAGCAAGGCGTCGCTTGCTTCACGTCGCAGGAATACGACGAAGCGGCCGCGTTCCGCCGTGCCGGCGCCGGCGAGGTGGAGACCATCATGGTCGACGGCGGCGACGCCACGAAGTGATTGTGGGCGAATAGTGAAGCGAGCGGCGAATAGGAAAGATGGTTTAGTTGCCACTCTATTCGCTATTCGCCACTCGACGGTCACGCTGCGACGCTCGGCTCCGTTCCAGGCCGCGGCACCGCGGCGCCTTTAGCGGCGTAGTCATTGAGCTTGTTGCGCAGCGTGCGAATAGAAATTCCGAGCACGGCGGCGGTGCGCGTGCGGTTACCGAGGCAATGGCGCAGGGTTTCCAGAATCAAATCGCGTTCGACTTCGGCAACGGTGCGGCCGACCAGACCGATCACATTGGCCATCGTCG
>JBPYFG010000547.1:0-2916 GCA_051986365.1 Xanthobacteraceae bacterium | reverse complement strand
TTTGATCCGGGCGTGCGCTTGAGCCGTGAGCGGTGTCGCGCTAGAGGAGTCGGCGGCACGGAGATCACGGCATGACCGGCAGCATAGCCAGAAGCGCGCCGACCGGCAGCGCGGCTAACAAGGACGGCGTTGTCACCGCCGCCATTCTGGTGATCGGGGACGAGATCCTTTCCGGCCGCACCAAGGACAAGAATATCGGCTACATCGCCGACTTTTTGACCGACATCGGCGTCGATCTGAAAGAAGTCCGGATCGTTCCCGACGAGGAGCCGGAGATCGTGGCCGCGGTCAACGCTTTGCGGTCGCGTTACACCTATTTGTTCACGACCGGTGGAATCGGCCCGACCCATGATGACATCACCGCCGAATGTGTTGCCAAAGCGTTCGGAGTGTCGTTGGAACATCACCCGCGAGCCGTGGAAATCATGCGCGCGCGTCTGGCGCAGACTGGCGGCGAGATGAACGAGGCACGCATGCGCATGACGCGCGTGCCGAAAGGGGCCACGTTAGTGTTGAACAAGATTTCGGCGGCTCCGGGGTTTTGGATCGGCAATGTGATCGTAATGGCCGGAATTCCGAGCGTCATGCAGGCGATGCTCGATTATGTGACACCGCAGCTCAAGACCGGAGCAAAGATGCTGTCGGAAACGATCCGCGCCGATTGCCGTGAGGGCGACATTGGCACCGAGCTCGGGGCGATTGCGAAGACACATGCAGATGTGGTGATCGGTTCGTATCCATTCGTCGATGAAAAAAATCTGGCGAACACGAATGTGGTGGTGCGCTCGCGCGACCCGCAGAAGCTCGCCGCGGCGAAGGCGGCCATTGAGGCCATGTTAATTCGCGTCAAAGCCGGGCTGGCCAGGGCCTAAAGTTTGTTGCGCAATTGCGCCGATCAGACCGCATCGGTCGGTCAGGGATAGGTGGGTGCATGAAGCGGCACCGTATATTTCTTTCCACTATCGCCGCTGCCGCCGCGGCATTCGCTCTTCTATTCGCGGCGGATTTTTCCGCCGCCGAGCCGGCCGCCGATCTGCGCGGATTGGGCGTTGTCTATCTGCACGGCAAAGGCGGGTGGCCTGGGGCGCTCAATGGCGGCATCCTCGGCGCTTTGAAAGAAGAAGGTGCGCTGGTGGCGACGCCCGAAATGCCGTGGTCGTTCCACCGCCGCTATGACGCGACCTATGATCAAGCGCTGGCCGAGATCGATGCAGCGATTGCGGGGCTCAAGTCGGGCGGTGCGCACCGCGTTGTGCTGATCGGCGTATCTCTGGGAGCCAATGCCGCGATCGGATACGCGGCGCGCCATCCCGAACTCGCGGGCGTGGTCGCGCTCGCGCCCGGCCACTTGCCTGACGTCGGCAATATGCGCAGTTTCGTGAGCGATGCGGTGGCGCGCGCCAAGGCCTTGATCGCGGAAGGCAAGGGCAACGTGCCGCAGAGCTTCCCCGATATGGCACAGGGCATCCCGCTGACGACGACGGCAACGCCGACCGTCTATTTGAGCTGGTTCGACCCGGAGGGGCCGGCGGTCATCCCCAAGAATGCGGCGCTGATAGGCGCGGCGGCTTCGCCGGTGCCGTTGCTCTGGGTCGTCGGCAAGCTCGATCCGATCGACCGCCGCGGCCCCGAATATGCTTTCAACGCGCTCGCTAAGAATCCGAAGAGCCAATATGTCGAGGTCATTGCCGGGCACCTCACGACGGCGCTGGTAGCGCGGGGGCAAGTGATCGATTGGATCAATGCCCTGTAAGCTCTGCGCTCTGGCATTCACGGCGCGATGAGACGATTGGTTATGAAAACTCCCGAACCAGACCGGCCCGTCGATCCTGCAAAAATCTTTCCCGTGTCCTGGGATCAGTTCCATCGCGATTCCCGCGCGCTGGCTTGGCGGTTGAGCGGAACGGGTCCGTTCGGAGCGATCGTCTGCATCACGCGCGGCGGTCTCGTGCCGGCCGCGATCGTGGCGCGCGAGCTCGACATCCGCGTGATCGAGACGGTGTGCGTAGCAAGCTACGACCATACCCGTCAGACCGATGTGAAGATCCTCAAGGACGTCGCCGCAAGCGTTATCGCGCAGGGCGGCGGTGCGGGCGCCGGTGTCCTCATCGTCGACGATTTGGTCGATACCGGCCAGACGGCAAAAGCGGTGCGCGGAATTTTGCCACGCGCCCATTTCGCCACGGTCTATGCCAAACCGATGGGGCGCCCCATGGTCGACACCTTCATCACCGAAGTCTCGCAAGACACTTGGATCTATTTCCCTTGGGATACCGGGCTTGCATTTCAGCCGCCAATCCGCAACGCGGGTTTGTAGTGGGGCTATTTCGCGCTTGGGCCGCCATCGGTTATGATGGGGCAAACCTCGACGACAAAGACAGGAGGCCGCCATGGATGCGGTGACGCCGAAATCGAAACACGACACCGCGGATACGCATTCGCACGTGGTGCGTCCGGCGGACATGGAATGGAAGAAGACCCGATTTCCCGGTTGCGAAGTCAAAGGCCTTCTGCTCGACAAGGCGACCGGTCTCGTGACCGCACTGATGAAATTCGCTCCCGGGGCCACGCTGCCCGACCATGAGCACGTCAAGGTCGAGCAGACCTATGTCCTTGAGGGCAAGCTCGTCGACAAGGAAGGTCCGGCCCAAGGACTGACCGTCGGTCCCGGAGAATTCGTTTGGCGCGAGGCTGGCAGCCGGCATGTCGCCTGGACGCCGGAAGGCGGGCTGATGCTGGCGATGTTCCAGGTTCCCAACAAGTTTTTTGAGAGAGACGGTCGCGTGACCGACGTTTCCGGCGCCGACTGGGATGAGCTTTGGGGGCACGTGTTCAAGGACTGAAAATCGTCCGCGAAGGGTAGGGGAGATCGGCGCGATGAACGCGGCGCAAGAAGATGCATGTCGAAGAGGTTTT
>JBPYFG010000546.1:0-3472 GCA_051986365.1 Xanthobacteraceae bacterium | reverse complement strand
ATTGGATTGTGCCTGATGGCCGGTCTGTTGGCGCGCTGGGCGGCGCTGGTCTTGGCCGCCTATACGCTGGCGCTCGGCCTCATCTTCCACGCCTATTGGCTCGCGCCGGCGGCGGAGGCGCGCTTCGAACGCATTATCTTCTTTAATCACCTTTCGATCATCGGCGGCATGCTCGCGATCACGGCGTTTGGCGCCGGCTGCCTCAGCCTCGATGCGCTGATGCGGCGGAAGAGCTAGCAGCGGCGCTAGCGCAAGCGGTGGAAGCATCGGCGCTGGTGGGCGCAAACGCTCGCCCGCCGTGGACCACCCATTCACGGTTTTGCTCTAAGGCCTATTGTTGACCCGCCGCGCGATTTCGTGGCACCTGCCCCGCGGCAGAAATACTCGTAAATCAATGGCCAACGACCGCTACAACGCCAGCGACGCCGAGGCGCGCTGGCAAAAAATCTGGGACGAGCGCGGCATCTTCCAAACCCGCAACGACGACCCGCGGCCGAAATACTACGTGTTGGAAATGTTCCCCTATCCGTCGGGGCGCATCCATATGGGCCACGTGCGCAACTACACGATGGGCGACGTGGTGGCGCGGGTGAAGCGGGCGATGGGATTGAACGTGCTGCATCCGATGGGCTGGGACGCCTTCGGCATGCCGGCCGAGAACGCGGCGATGGAGCGCAAGGTCCACCCCAAGGCGTGGACCTACGACAATATCGCGGCGATGAAGACGCAGCTCAAATCCATGGGGCTGTCGCTCGACTGGAGCCGCGAAATCGCGACCTGCGATCCGGCCTATTACAAACACCAGCAGAAAATGTTTCTCGATTTCCTGCGCGCCGGGCTGGTCGAGCGCAAGAAATCGAAGGTGAACTGGGATCCGGTCGACCAAACGGTGCTGGCCAACGAACAGGTGATCGACGGCCGCGGCTGGCGCTCCGGCGCGCTGGTCGAGCAGCGCGAGCTGACGCAATGGTTCTTTGCCATCACCAAATTCGCCGCGCCTTTGCTCGAAGCGCTCGACCAACTTGACCGCTGGCCGGACAAGGTGCGGCTGATGCAGAAGAATTGGATCGGCCGCTCCGAGGGCCTTCTGGTCAGCTTCGCGCTCGATCCGGCGAGCGCGCCGAACGGCGAGACCGAGCTCGAAGTCTTCACCACGCGGCCAGACACGTTGTTCGGCGCCAAGTTCATGGCGCTGGCGCCGGATCATCCGCTCGCCGCCGCGGTGGCGCAGCACAATCCAGCGCTCGCCGAATTCATCGAGCAGTGCAAGCATCGCGGCACCGCGGCGGCCGAGATCGAAACCGCCGAGAAACTCGGCTTCGACACCGGCATTCGCGCCTGCCATCCGTTCGACGCGGCGTGGAAGCTGCCGGTCTATGTCGCCAATTTCATCGTCATGGAATACGGCACCGGCGCGATTTTCGGTTGCCCGGCGCACGACCAGCGCGACCTCGATTTCGTCAACAAATATGGGCTCGGCAACGTGCCGGTGGTCTTGCCGCCCGACGTCGATCCGAAGACTTTCGTCATCACCGACGCTGCCTACGACGGCGACGGCACGATGATCAATTCGCGTTTCCTCAACGGCATGACCAGCGCGGCGGCCAAGGAAGAAGTTGCGCGCCGGCTCGAGCGCGAACGCCGCAGCAATCGTCCGGTGGCGGAGCGACAGATCAATTACCGGCTGCGCGATTGGGGCATTTCGCGGCAGCGATATTGGGGCTGCCCGATTCCGATCATCCATTGCGCGCGCTGCGGCGCCGTGCCGGTACCGGAAAAAGATCTGCCAGTGACGCTGCCGGAAGACGTCACCTTCGACCGGCCCGGCAATCCGCTCGACCACCATCCGACCTGGAAGCACGTCGCCTGCCCGCAATGCGGCGCGCCAGCGCGGCGCGAAACCGACACGATGGATACGTTCGTCGATTCGTCGTGGTATTTCGAGCGCTTTACCGATCCGTGGATCGAGAATGCGCCGACCGACCGGCCGATGGTCGACGCCTGGATGCCGGTCGACCAATATATCGGCGGCATCGAGCACGCGATTCTGCATCTGCTCTACAGTCGCTTCTTCACCCGCGCCATGCGACAGACCGGTCACATCGGGCTCGACGAGCCGTTCGCCGGATTGTTCACCCAAGGCATGGTGGTGCACGAGACCTATCGCCGGGCGGACGGCGAATGGGCGGCGCCGGCGGAAGTGAAAGTGGAAGCCGACGGCGACACGCGCCGCGCCGTTTTGACCGCGACCGGCGAAGCGGTCGAGATCGGACCGATCGAGAAAATGTCGAAGTCGAAGCGCAACACGGTCGATCCCGACGACATCATCGAGACCTACGGCGCCGATGTCGCGCGCTGGTTCATGCTGTCGGATTCGCCGCCGGACCGCGACGTCAATTGGACCGAAAAGGGCGTCCAGGGCGCTTGGCGTTTCGCCCAGCGACTGTGGCGGCTCGTTGGCGAGGCGGCGGAAATGGCGCAAAGCGCCCCTGCCGAGCGGCCGGGGCGGTTCTCCGAGGAAGCCTTGGCCTTAACCAAGGCGGCGCATCGGGCGCTGGCGCGCGTCACCGATGACATCGAAAAGCTGCACTTTAATGTTTGTGTCGCGCACATCTACGAATTCGCCAATGTGCTCAATGCGATAATTGGCGATATCGGGGCGCAATCGGGGGCGCCAAACGGTGCGCAAACAGGCGTTAAACTGCAGCCGCAAGCGACCAGCATGGCGCCGCCGGATTTGCGCTGGGCGCTGCGCGAAGCGGTTAACATTCTCGTGCAATTATTCCACCCGATGATGCCGCACCTCGCCGAAGAATGCTGGGCGCTGTTGGGCCACGATCAATTGGTGGCGCAAGCGCCGTGGCCGCAGCTCGAGCGCGCGCTCTTGGTCGAAGCCACGATCACGCTGCCGATCCAGATCAACGGCAAAAAGCGCGCCGATGTGACGGTGCCTCGCGAGGCCACCAATACCGAGATCGAGGCTGCAGTCCTGGCGCTTGATGCGGTAAAAAAGGCGCTGGAGGGCAAGCGGCCAAAGAAAGTGATTATCGTGCCGGGACGGATCGTCAATGTGGTGGCTTGAACGTCGCATAAAGCCGCTGACGCGGCTCGCCGTTGTGCTCGCCGCGGCCGGACTCCTCGCCGGCTGTTTCGAGCCGCTCTACGGCCGCAACCCGTCGGTCGGCGATGAGAGCGTTCGCGACAAGCTGGCCGAGGTCCTGATCGCGCCAATCCCTATGCGGCAGGGAACGCCGCAGGCGCGCATCGCGGTGACCATACGCAACGCCTTGCAGTTCGATCTCAATGGCGCCGCCGGCGCCATCGCGCCGACGCATCGGCTCGAACTGACCGTGACGCCAATCGACGTCACGGTGTCGATCGATCCGATCACCGGCCGACCACAGGAGGAAATCGGCGGCGTGACCGCGACCTATCAGCTGGTCGAGATCGCAACCGCCAAGGTTGTGCTCAA
>JBPYFG010000545.1:0-5785 GCA_051986365.1 Xanthobacteraceae bacterium | reverse complement strand
CGTGCAGGCGCGCAACAGCAGCGAGGTTACGGCGACCGGGCAATTCATGCTCATACGCCGCGCTTGTTACGAAACTATCGGCGGACACGCCGCGGTGCGCGGCGCGATTTGCGAAGATTTGATGCTGGCGCGCCTGCTCAAGCGCTCGGGCGCTCACGCCATCCTTCAAGATGGCGGCCGGTTATTGTCGACGCGCATGTATCGCGGCTGGTCCACGCTGTGGATCGGCATCGCCAAGAACTTAAGCGAAATGCTCGGTGGGCCGCCGCGCACGATCGCGATTGCGGCCGCGGCGGTTGTGCTGGCGTGGGCCGCCTGGCTCATTCCGCTCAGCGATGCATTGCACTGCGCGCAAGGCAGTTCGGGCAGCTGCGTGGGTTTGATTCCGGCAGCACTCGGCTCCGCTGCAGCATTTGGCTTGCATATTGCCGGCGCCTCCTATTTTGGCATTCCGCCGTGGTACGGCCTGTTATTCCCGCTCGGCTATTCCGCCGGCGCGCTTATCGCGATTGACAGCGTGCGGCGCCGGCTCTCGGGCCGCGTCAGCTGGAAAGGCCGCACCTATCCATGAGCGGCGCGTCGAAGACGGAATCCTCATGAGCGGGATCGCATGAGTACAGTTCCGAAGCGCGCTCCTGCAAAGCGCGAGACGCCTGCTCCTCACGCCCGCGATCACGAGCATGTCGACAGGATTTCCACGCAGACCACGATATTCGCTTTGATCGCGGTGGCGCTCATCCTCTATGAAATACAATGGATCCTACCGCCTTTCGTCATTGCCGGGCTCATAGCCTACATCACGACGCCGGCGATCGACTGGGCGAGCGCGCGGAGCCGGCTGCCGCGGCTGATCTTCGTATTGTTGGCGTTCAGCCTGTTCCTGCTGCTCGCGACGCTAATTGGTTATCTTGGCATTCCGCCACTCGCGCGCGAAATGACTCATGTCTTTAACGACTTCGAGGCCATCGTCCGCGAACTGGCGCAACGCATAATCGGCAGCGGCAAAATCAGCCTGCTCGGCCAGCCAATGGACGCGGGGCAGCTGTCGACGACTGTCGGCAACGGTTTGCGCAACTGGTTTGCGCAAACCAGCGTTCTTGCCACTTTGGGCGCCGCCGTGTTCGGCACGATGTTCGGCCTCATTCTGACGCTGGTGGTGCTATTTTATTTCCTATTGAGTGGACCGAGCATGGCGCGCGGATTGTTGCAGCTGGTGCCGCCGCGGCAGCGGCCGCTGATGACGCATATCTGGACGGTGCTCGATCCGGTACTCAAGCGCTATTTCATCGGCGTTCTTATTGTCGTTGCCTATGCGGCTGCAGCGGCATATGTCGGCCTCGGCTTGGTGCTCGGGATTCCACATGCTGTTCTTCTGGCGCTGCTGACCGGCGTCCTGGAAATGATTCCTGTAATCGGCCCGGCCGCGGCGGCCATAATTGCCGGATTGGTGGCCGTCCACAGCGCTGCCGGCATCGGGGCCATCATTGCTTATGCGCTCTATGCAACCGCGTTGCGGATTTCCATCGATCAGCTGTTCGGGCCGCTGGCGCTTGGTACAGCGGCACGCTTGCACCCGGTGCTGGTGATTTTCTGCTTTCTCTCAGGAGCGCTTTTGTTCGGCGTGGTCGGGGTCATCATGGCCGTTCCGGTTGCTTTGGTCGTTAAGGTCACCCTCGCGCTGCTCTACGACGAACCAACAAATAAGGCGTTGGCAGGCCAATGAATCTTCGCGCCGAGCGTTGCCGCGGACCAAATGTCAGAAAGTCGACGAAACTTTCCCCACAGCTGGCGGTTTTTAGGTGGGGTGCGCGGACTGCCACATGGAAACCGGCATCAAACACCTTCACAGCGGGGACGTTAAGCAATTCCCGTGGTTGGAAGCGATGGTCGCGGCATTGGACGACCGTCTGCGGCTGCGCCACGGGGTGATCGAATACACCCATTCATCCGATTGCCTATTTCGTATCCAGTTTGTTGCCAGCAGCGAAAATTATGTGCTGTCCGACGGCACCTGCATTCGTCCCGGCGATCGCGTCGCTCATCTCCATGTCTGGAACGAGCAGTTTCCGTGCTTTGCGGGCAAGGGACCGACACTGGCCTGGGCCCGCCGCGTCAACCAGGCATTTGAATCTTCACTGCGGGAATTGGCGGATTTTCTCGATGGCCGCCGCGACCTCGACGATATCATCGCGATTTGCGCCAATATGAGCCTTGGGCCCGCGGAGCGCAGCGCCCAGCTAGCGCGCTTCGTCAGTCGCTTCGGTTTTGAACGAATTGCGGCGGCGAGCTCGCGGTCGTTCCGCCAACAGATGCACTGGTTTGGCGAAAATATCCTGATCTCGATGATTGTGCTTGCGCGCAATGCGGCGGCGCTTCGCGCCGACACATTGCGGCGCGATCGCACCTTGATCTTTTTGTCGCGCCGGGAATTGCGGCGGCGTTACGGGTTCGCACGCGATGGAGCGGCTTAGAGATAAAGTGCGCCGCCTGGCACCGCGATGGTAGACCGTTTCTGTCGGTCGGCACGCAATAGTGGATCGATTACCTACCCTGGGTTCGATTATGACGAGCAAATTTTCCTGGTCGTGGCCAACTTTCAATGTTTCACCGCCGGAATCCGGATCGCGCCAAGGCTGGAGAGAGGCTTGGCGAGAGGCTTGGAGCGAAACCTGGAGCAGTCCCGGCATCGACCTGGACGGCCGCGGTGCGGCCTCGGTGAGGTCTTTGCCCGACCCCGACAGCGCGCTTGACCTCAATGATCTGTCGCAGCGATCGGTGATTGCTCTTGTCGGACTTGCCTTCGAGGCGCGGATCGCGGCCGGTCCGGGTGTGCTGGTGGTCTGCCGCGGCCACGAGACCGCCGATTTGCTCCGGCTCGCCATTAGCGCCGGCTGCCGCAGTATCATCAGTTTCGGTGTTGCCGGAGGACTGGCGCCGGATCTGCTCCCCGGTGACTGCGTGGTGGCGTCGGCGATCATCGACTACCCGGCGGTGCGGCCGACCGATCCACTGTGGTCGCGCAAGCTCGCCGAGATGATTCCGGACGCCCGTCATGGCCCGATCATGGGTGTCAACTCCGTCGTTTCCGATCCGGCAGACAAGCGCAAACTGCATGCGTTTACCCGCGCGGTGGCGGTCGACATGGAGTCGCATCTGGTCGCCAGGCTTGCCGATGCGCATGGCTTAGCTTTCGCAGCGGTGCGGGTGATCATCGACCCCGCGCACCGGGCGGTGCCCCCGGCCGCTTTGCTGGCGATGGCGCCGGGCGGCAGCACCGATGTAAGCGCAATGCTGCGGGAGATTTTGGCGCGACCTTCGCAAGTCTCGCCGCTAATGCGGCTCGCCGCCGACGCCATCGCCGCCCGTGCGGCCCTTGTTCGCCTGCGCCGCGCGTTGGGGCCGAGCTTTAGCTGGGAATGAGAGGCGCGCTAGCGGCGGGATCGTCAGCCCGTCAAGCTGAACCAGAACCAAACGAGTACGCCGATATGGCCCCGCGGAATTCGCGTGACTCTATCGCGGTTTATGGGGGATCAAGTGAAAATTATTCATCTAATATTTGCGATTGACTCAAGCTCGTCACAAACGGACATGGGGTTTCCAGAACAGATTTCTGCTCGATACTATGAAGAAGCGCTGCCATAGCGTTATTTTCTTCAAAAGCACGCAAGTCCAAAATCTCCTTTCCAGACAGCCCCGGGATGAGTTGAGTGAGCCTCATCTCTCTCGCGCATCGATGAACGGCGGGACACACGAGGACCGGTGAAACGAAAGCAGCGCGGCACCGAGTGCCGCGCCACGTTACTTTCATGCGAGACGTGAAATCTGCTTCGCGTCAGTAATCCATGCCGCCCATGCCGCCGCCGGGCATCGCCGGCATTGCCGGTTTTTCCTTCGGCAATTCCGCAACCATGGCTTCGGTGGTGACCAGCAGGCCGGCGACTGAAGCCGCGTCCTGCAACGCTGCGCGAACAACCTTCGCCGGATCGACGATACCCTTGTCGAACATGTCGACGTAGTCCTCCCCTTGTGCGTCAAAGCCAAAGGTCTCCGACTTACTCTCCAGGATCTTGTTGACCACGATCGAGCCTTCATAGCCGGAATTCTCGGCGATCTGGCGTACCGGGGCTTCCACTGCTTTGAGCACGATATTGATCCCGGCCTGGACGTCGGAATTGCCACTGTGCAGCTTGCCGATCGCTTTTTTGGCGCGCAGCAGCGCAACGCCGCCGCCAGCAACGATGCCTTCCTCGACCGCGGCGCGGGTGGCATTGAGCGCGTCCTCGACCCGGTCCTTCTTCTCCTTCACTTCCACCTCAGTTGCGCCGCCGACGCGGATCACGGCGACGCCGCCGGCGAGCTTGGCGAGCCGCTCCTGCAGCTTCTCGCGATCGTAGTCGGAAGTGGTCTCTTCGATTTGCGCCTTGATCTGGTTGACGCGGGCTTCGATGTCCTTCTTCTTGCCGGCGCCGTCGACGATCGTGGTCTTTTCCTTCTCGATCACGACCTTCTTGGCGCGGCCGAGCATTGCCGGGGTCACACTCTCGAGCTTGATACCAAGGTCCTCGGCGATGAGTTGACCGCCGGTGAGGATGGCGATGTCTTCAAGCATGGCCTTGCGGCGGTCGCCGAAGCCGGGTGCTTTTACCGCCGCGACCTTCAAACCGCCGCGCAGCTTGTTAACCACCAAGGTGGCGAGGGCCTCGCCTTCGATGTCTTCCGCGACGATCAAAAGCGGCTTGCCCGATTGCACCACCGCTTCGAGAAGCGGCAGCATGGCTTGGAGCTGCGACAGCTTCTTTTCGTGCAGCAGCACATAGGCGTCTTCCAATTCCGCCACCATTTTCTCGGCATTGGTGATGAAATAGGGCGAGACATAACCGCGGTCGAACTGCATGCCCTCGACGATCTCGACCTCCGTTTCCAGCGACTTGGCCTCCTCGACAGTAATGACGCCTTCGTTGCCGACCTTCTGCATCGCTTCGGCGATCATCTTGCCGACGGTTGAGTCGCCGTTCGAGGAAATGGTGCCGACCTGAGCGACCTCTGACGATGAGCCCACTCGCTTGGCGCGGCCCTTGATTTCATCGACGACGGCTTTCACCGCGAGATCGATGCCGCGCTTGAGATCCATCGGATTCATGCCGGCGGCGACCGCCTTGGCGCCTTCCTTGACGATAGCGTGCGCAAGCACGGTCGCCGTGGTGGTGCCGTCGCCAGCCAGGTCGTTGGTCTTCTGAGCGACTTCGCGCACCATTTGCGCGCCCATATTCTCGAACTTGTCCTCGAGCTCGATTTCCTTGGCGACGGTGACGCCGTCCTTGGTGATGCGCGGCGCGCCGAATGATTTTTCCATGACGACGTTGCGGCCCTTGGGGCCGAGCGTCACCTTCACGGCATTGGCGAGCGTCTCGACGCCGCGGAGCATGCGCTCACGCGCATCGCCAGAAAATTTTACGTCTTTTGCAGCCATTGGTGTGTTCCTTCGGATGTCAGATGTCAGGGGTTCATGAGTCGGAGGTCAGAGCGCAGACATCCGACCTCCGTCCTCCGGTCAGGCGATCACGCCCATGATGTCGGACTCCTTCATGATCAGGAGTTCCTCGCCGTCGAGCTTGACCTCGGTGCCCGACCACTTGCCGAACAGCACGCGATCGCCGGCCTTTAAGTCCATCGGGACGAGTTTGCCATTTTCGTCGCGGCCGCCGGGACCCACGGCGACGACCTCGCCCTGTTGCGGTTTCTCTTTGGCGGTGTCCGGAATGATGATGCCCCCCTTGGATTTTTC
>JBPYFG010000544.1:0-2456 GCA_051986365.1 Xanthobacteraceae bacterium | reverse complement strand
TTGCGCTCCCGCCTATACGGCAACAGAGGAGCGCAAAATGGCCCTCCAAGACCGCACATTGGCAGAACGTCACGCAGAAGCTCAGCGGCATGTCCTCGTTGGTCGGCGTTTGATTGATCGCCAGCGCAGGCTTATCGGTTGGCTGAAGGCGCTTGGCCGCGATACCCACCAGTCCGAAGAAATCCTTGTTTCTTTCGAACAAACACAGTTGATCTTCGAGGACGACCTAATTCGTATAGGCGCGAAGCGCGATACGCCGGGCCTTCGACCTTCAGTTGAGCCTCACGTGCAACTACATTCCTTGACGGGTCATACAAAGTCAGCATACAAAAGCTGAAACGGTGTGGATCGAAAGTCTTGTTTTCTCAGTGGCTTGGCTTACGGAGCGTAGGCCCCCTCCGCCCGCACCAGCCGGGCGGTTTCTCCAGAAACTGGGCCCAGAACTTGGGCAGATATGCCGGAAACGGCGATATATTTTGGTCCGAAAGATGGGCCGTGAAGAGTAGTGCCGATGGAAGTAACCGAAACCGCCGCGGCGGGATTAAAGCGCGAATTTCGCGTCGTCGTCCCCGCGACCGACCTCGAAGCCAAGGTCAAGGCGCGGCTCGACGATATCAAAGGCCGCGTCCAACTTCGGGGCTTTCGCCCCGGCAAGGTGCCGGTCGCTCATCTCAAGCGCCTTTACGGCAAATCCGCCATGGCCGAGGTGATCGAAGCGGCCGTCCGTGAAGCCAATTCGCAGATCGTCAACGAGCGCGGCCTCAAATTGGCGACCGAGCCGAAAGTGGTCCTGCCGCCTGAGGAAGGCGCGGTCGAAGGCATCATCGCCGGCAAAGCCGACCTCGCTTACACAGTCGAGATGGAGATCGTACCGCCGATCAAGCTCGGCGATTTCAAGGCCATTAAGCTTGAGCGGCTTACGGCTCCGGTCGAGGATGTCGAGATCGATCAGGCCTTGCACGCGATCGCCGAGCAGAGCCGTCCATTCAACGATAGTGCCGACGCGCCCGCGGCGCGGGGCGACCGGGTCACAATTTCGTTCCAAGGCAGCGTTGACGGCGCGCCATTCGAGGGCGGGTCGGGCGATGACGTCGCCCTGGTGCTTGGCTCGGCCCAGTTCATTCCGGGTTTTGAAGATCAGCTCGTGGGCGTCAAAGCCGGAGAGGGTCGCACGGTCGATGTGAAATTTCCCGACGACTACCGCGTCGAGTCATTGGCCGGCAAAAACGCGGTCTTTTCGGTGACGGCCAAGAAGGTCGAAACGCCGGGTGCGCTTACCCTTGACGATGAGTTTGCCAAAACACTCGGACTGGAATCGCTCGCCAAGCTTCGCGACGCGGTCCGCGAGCGTCTCGAGCGCGAGCACGCGGCGGCCTCACGGCAGAAGGTCAAGCGCGCCTTGCTCGATCAGCTCGACGCCCGGCACAAATTTGATCCGCCGCCCACGCTGTTGGAAGAGGAGTTCAAAAACGTCTGGACAACAATCGAGAACGACCTCAAGCAGCAAGGGCGTACCTTTGCCGATGAAGGAACCACCGAGGAAAAAGCGAGGGAGGAATATCGCGCTATCGCGGAGCGTCGGGTGCGGCTCGGTCTCGTGCTCGCCGAGATCGGGGAGAAAAACAACATCAAAGTAACGGATGAACAGCTGACCCAAGCGGTCGTCGCCCAAGCCAGGATGATGCCCGGCCAGGAGCAGCGGGTCTGGGACTATTACCGCAACAATCCGGCCGCTCTTGCTGCCGTGCGGGCGCCGCTATTCGAAGACAAAGTCGTCGACTTCCTGCTCGAACTCGCCGATATCACCGATAAACAGGTTTCCCGAGAGGAGCTGTTCAAGGAGGAGGGTTGAGCCGAGCTGTGACCGGGACGTGCGACGTCTTGTCCCCGCGATTTCCGCGCATATCTGCGCTGGCGGAAAGGCGCTCGCCGCACCCTCCGACGGCGCGTGCAGGTTTCGACAAATCGGTCCGACTCAAGCCAGATTGGGCGGACCAGCCGCACGCGATATCTGTTGAGACGCTAATCACATACAGGCGAGCCACTTAGGTGAACCATGCGCGATCCCAAGGACACCTACATGAACTACCTCGTCCCGATGGTGGTCGAACAGACCAATCGCGGCGAACGGGCCTACGACATCTATTCGCGGCTGTTGAAGGAACGGATCATCTTCATCACCGGGCCAGTGGAGGACGGGATGGCTTCGCTGGTGGTCGCGCAGCTTCTGTTTCTTGAGGCGGAAAACCCGAAAAAAGAAGTCTCGATGTATATCAATTCACCCGGCGGGGTGGTGACCTCGGGGCTGGCGATCTACGACACGATGCAATTCATCCGGCCGGCGGTTTCAACTTTGTGCACGGGACAAGCCGCCTCCATGGGCTCGCTGTTGCTCGCCGCGGGCGCCAAGGATTTGCGCTTTGCGCTGCCGAATGCGCGGATCATGGTGCACCAGC
>JBPYFG010000543.1:0-2628 GCA_051986365.1 Xanthobacteraceae bacterium | reverse complement strand
TTTATCGAAATGGGCGCCGCGTCCGCTATCGATGAGCGCCGAATCGCTCGGTGGACTGATATTAGGATGCAGCGCTTGCAGGGGATTGATCAGAACGCAAGCGATGTTGCGCCGCTTGCGCAGCACGCGCAATGCGCGCTCGGACATTTCGGTCAGGGTGTAGGTCTGCCGCGCCGCTATCGGATTGCCAACCCCCGGCTGCACGTCATCCCACCAGCCATGATAGGCGCCGCAAAACCGGACCACATGCGAGCGGCGGGTGTGATAACGCGCGAGCCGCACCGCCTGCATCACCGCTTCCGTGCCCGACATATGAAACGAAACTTCGTCGAGGCCGGAAATCTCCTGCAGCATTTTTGCATTTTCGGCGATCAGCGGATGATAGGAGCCAAGCACCGGACCGAGCTCGCGCACGCGCACTGCGCCGCGCTCGATCGTCGCCTTGTAAAAATCATAGCCGAGCAGGTTGACCCCGTACGAGCCGGTGAGATCGTAGCTGCTATTGCCGTCGAGATCGGTCAGCGTCACGCCGTGC
This sequence comes from Xanthobacteraceae bacterium, assembly GCA_051986365.1. Taxonomy (GTDB): domain Bacteria; phylum Pseudomonadota; class Alphaproteobacteria; order Rhizobiales; family Xanthobacteraceae; genus BOG-931. The sequence goes on along the minus strand of JBPYFG010000543.1, from coordinate 2,093 downwards.
GAAGCCTGCACGAAACTCGCGGAGGGCAGGTGGGCGCGCACCAAGCGCCGGTACTGGAAGGGCACGCGATAGGCGGCGGTGAATTGCAGATCGGACAGCGATTCCGCCGCCTCAGCATTGGCGCGAATCGTCTCGGCGAAGCGGGTCCGGTAAATCTGTGCAAGCTGGTTAAAACCGGTGCGGCGGCGGACGGCGATGTCATGTGGGGCGCCGTCGGTACAGAAAAACCGCTCCGCATCGTATTCGTAGAACGGCACGAAGCGCGCCAGCCGGCGCGCGATCCGCCCATGGCCGGAAAGGGAGGGGTGCTTGGCTTGCGACAGTTCAAGCCGCTTGCGCAAAACCGCCACGGAAGTCGCCACGGCGGCGGCACCGATGCCGTAGAAGGCGAGAGTCGCAGAGCCCCATTGCATCGAATCGCGGTTTAAGCCCGAGTTTTTACAAAGACATGACGATCCGGACCCAAATCCTCAAACTTTTTCAGCAGGAGGATCTTAACTTCCTGCTGACCAACCGCATTCCGCGCCGGCTGGTGACGCAATTCATGGGTTGGTTCAGCCGGATCGAACAGCCGCTCGTTCGCGACCTTTCTATCGCCGCCTGGCGGCTGTTCTCCGACCTCGATCTGCGCGAGGCCAAGAAGGCGCAGTTCGAAAGCCTTCACCATTGCTTTATTCGCGAACTCAAGGACGGCGCCCGCCCGATCGAGCGCAGCAATGAGATTTTGGTCAGCCCCTGCGATGCGATCGTCGGCGCCTGTGGCAAGATCAGCGGCAGCACACTGTTTCAGGCCAAGGGATTTCCGTACACGCTGGAGGATCTGCTGTGTGACCGCGGTTTGGTCGAAAACTACCGCAACGGGACCTATGCGACGCTGCGGCTGAAATCGAGCATGTATCATCGCTTCCACGCCCCGCATGACGGCTGCATCGAGCAAGTCCGCTACATTGCCGGCGACACCTGGAACGTCAATCCGATTGCGCTCAAACGAGTCGAACGGCTGTTCTGCAAGAACGAACGGGCGGTCGTGCGCCTAAGGCTTGCCGCGAATGGACAGGTCGTAATCTTAGTCGCCGTCGCGGCCATCCTGGTTGCCAGCATACGCCTGCACTGCCTCGGCGCGGCGTTGAACCGGAATTACCAGGGGCGCAGCGTCATCGTCTGCGACAGTTCGGTGCGCAAGGGCGACGAACTGGGCTGGTTCGAGCATGGCTCAACCATCATCGCGTTCGCGCCGGAGGGATTTGCATTGTGCGAGAATATCCGCGACGGCACCGCGATCCGCATGGGCGAGCCGCTGATGCGTTTGACTTGATGGCGGCGCGGCGCTCGCGGCTAGCTCGCCGCCTTCTTCAATTCGGCGGCCTTGTCGTCGTCGAGCTGTTTTGCGCGCGCGTAGGCCGGTCGAGCGCTAATCCGCGCCCAATATTGCTCGAACGCGGGCCGCTTTTCGAACGTACCGAACATCAAGCCAAAGCCGATTTGTGCCCCGACATAAAGGTCGGCGGCGGTGAAGCCGTCTCCGACGAGATAAGCGCCGCGCGACACCGCCGCTTCGAGCGTGCTCATGACGTGTTCGATATTGCCATACCCAATCATGCGCTCCCGGTCCGGCGGCACCACGAAACCCAGGGCCTTATTGCTCACGGCGGCTTCCACTGGGCCGGCGCCGAAGAACAGCCAGCGATAATAGGCAGCGCGCAGCCGATCGCCGGGAGGCGGCGCCAGGCCCGCCCGCGGAAAGGCATCGGCGAGATAGGCGCAGATCGCCGCCGTCTCGGTTACCACCGCATCGCCGTGGCGCAGCGCCGGCACTTTGGCCATCGGATTGATTGCGAGATAGGCCGGCCCCTTCATCGTTGAGGCATAGTCCAGCACTTCGACTTTGTAAGGCTCGCCGATTTCTTCGAGCATCCAGCGCGTAACGCGTCCGCGCGACATCGGATTGGTATAAAGAACGAGTTCGTCGGCCATGGCGTATACTCCGCAATGAGCGCGCAATATGGGGTGAGGCATTAGCGGCTGCAAGCGCGGGCGATTTAATCGGGGGCGCGCAGCCGGTAACCGATTCCGGTTTCGGTGAGGATGTAATG
>JBPYFG010000542.1:0-2911 GCA_051986365.1 Xanthobacteraceae bacterium | reverse complement strand
GGCCCGTCATCCAACCCGCTTTCGTGGCGGCGGCGCAGAAAGTCGCGGATGCGCTCGGTCATTGGCGCGCTCCTTCATCAAGGTTCAGGGGGCTTTTCAGCCCGCATTGAGTTCAGCCGCTCGCGCTTTTGCGCGTGCGCCTGGCGTCAACGGCGTGGAGCGTCTTGCGCCGACCCTGCGTTGGGGACACGGTCAAAGCGCGCGGCGCTTACGCCGGCAATGCTGCCTTGGATTGGAGCGGGAGAACCCGTTCCGCACGGTCGGCAAGATGAACAAGCCTCTTCGGTGCTGACCTTTGGACAGCCAACGAGACCAAAAAAGCCCATCCGTCGTTGCTTTAAGCCGCGTCCCCCGTTGAGCGCGGGGTGCGCCGGTTTCGCCTCCGGCTGCCGATCACGTAGTGAGGTTGGTAACTTTCCAACCTCAGGCGACTGTCCGGCCTCTTGTCCGGATGCCTACCGATCGACACACGGCCACAGGCACGTGCGAATTTGGGCGAGCGGCACATAGTGGCAATTGAAGGGGTTTGCAAGAAAATTCGACAGAGAGATTAAAAATTTTTGCACTCGGCTTGCGACAACGATTTCTGCCCGTGACGAGCGAAACGTTACGGCGTGCTGGTCACTGCTACTTCGCGCCCGATCGGATCGTCACCGCGCGCCGCGCGCCCGCGTGAGCGCTTTCAGCTCACGAGCACGTTGCTGAACTGCCAGGGATCATCGCGGTCCACGTTCTCAGGAAACAGCTGGCCGCGCTCTGCGACCGGCGTCCAATCCGTGTACTGCCCGATCACTGGTCCCAGATATGGCCGCTGGATGCCGAGGCAGCGGCGGAAGTCCATCTCGTCAGCCTCGACAACCCCGCAATCGGGGTTCTCCAGCATCCAGATAATGCCGGCGAGCACCGCCGAGGTAACTTGCAGGCCGGTCGCATTCTGGTACGGCGCAAGCTTGCGGGTTTCCTCGATCGAGAGCTGCGAGCCGTACCAGTAGGCATTCTTGGCATGCCCGTAGAGCAATACGCCGAGCTCGTCGATGCCGTCGACGATGTCGTCCTCGGTGAGAATGTGCCAGGTCTTCTGCGGCACCCAGCCGGCCCCGGCCATTTCGTGCAGCGACAGCACCGCATCGTCGCAAGGATGATAGGCGTAGTGACAGGTCGGACGGTAGATCGCCTTGCCGTTCACGCGCAGGGTGAAATAGTCCGCGATCGAGATCGACTCGTTGTGCGTGACCAAAAAACCGTGCTGGGCTTGCGCGCTCGGCGTCCACGAGCGAACCCGCGTGCCGGCGCCAGGACGCGTCAGATAGATAGCCGCGTCGCAGCCGAATTTATGGTGGTGCGCGCCGGCCGGCATGGTCTTTTCGTGTGTGCCCCAACCCAGCTCGGACGGCTGCAGGCCTTCCGAAATGAAGCCCTCCACCGACCAGGTGTTGATGAACTTGCCGCGCGGTTTGGGCGTATTCGCCCGTTGCGTGTCGCGTTCGGCGATGTGGATGCCTTTGACCCCGACGCGCCGCATCAGGCGACCCCATTCCTCCCGCGTCCCCGGTTCGGCGAAATCGAGCTTGAGGTCTTTGGCGATGTCGACCAGCCCCTGCTTGACCATCCACGACACCATGCCCGGATTGGCGCCGCAGCAGCTCACGGCGGTGACGCCGCCGGGCCGCCGTCGCCGCAGGTCAAGCACGCCTTCACGCAGTGCGTAATTCGACCGTTCCGACAGCGAGCGCTTGCCGTCGAAATAGAGCCCGGGCCACGGTTCGACGACGGTGTCGATGTAAAAAGCGTCGATCTCCTTGCAGAACTCCATCAGGTCAACCGAAGAGGTATCGACCGACAGATTGACGATCATGCCGCGGCCGGGACCGCAGGTCAGCAGCGGCTTGAGGACGTCGCGGTAGTTATCGCGCGTGATCGCCAGATGCAGAAACCTGATCTGGCGCACGTCAAGCAACTCGCGATCGCTGTCGTCGGGCGCGATGACGACAAATTTTTCATGATCAAATGCAAGGTGCCGTTCGAGCAGCGGCAGGGTGCCTTTGCCAATCGAGCCGAAGCCGATCATCACGATGGGGCCGTCGAAGCGGGCGAGCAACGCTGAATCTGTCATTGTTCTATCCAAAATGAATTGGACCGATATGGGCGGTCAAGCGGACATCGCCCGTGGCGCTGTGTAATAGTACGAAAGCAAATTCGCAAATCCCGCGGAGCGACCTGAAATGCCTGCCCTGCCGATCAACTTCGCCTGCGGTCTCTATGACCGCATGCTGGCGCTCTATACCGGCGACGTCAAACCGGACGGTATCGATCTAAATTTTGTCGTTCTTGATAATCCGCGGGAGATCTTCGACCGCATGACCGGCCGGCTGGAATTCGACGTCTGCGAGATGTCGAGCTCGGAATATATCAGCCGTTTCGCCGCGCAGAAGTTGCCTTTCGTGGCGCTGCCGGTCTTCGCGTCCCGGGTCTTTCGTCACGGCTTTATCGTCGTGAATCGCCGCCGCGTGAACGCAGCCAAGGACCTGGCCGGCAAGCGTATCGGCGTTCCGCTTTACACCCAGACCGCCGCAATCTTCGTCCGCGGCCTGATGCAGCACGATCTCGGCATCGATTTGTCCAGGATCGAATGGGTGCAAGGCGCCGTCAATGAGGCGGGAAGCTACGGACATCCGTCGCTGATGCCGCTGCTCAAGCCCATTAAAATCACGCCGAATACCTCAGGCAAATCCTTGAGCGATCTTCTCGAAGCTGACGAGATTGACGCCATTATCGGCTCCAATCTGCCGCGTGCGCTCGGCCGTCACCCTGACGTGGTGCGGCTATTTTCGGATTTTCGGGCGCGCGAGTGCGATTACTTTCAGCGCACGCGAATTTTCCCGATCATGCATTTGATCGTCATCCGCAAGGA
>JBPYFG010000541.1:0-10512 GCA_051986365.1 Xanthobacteraceae bacterium | reverse complement strand
CCGGCCGATTATCTCGCCGGCTTTCCCTGGCACCCGCATCGCGGCATCGAGACCATCACCTATGTGCTCTCGGGCACGGTCGAGCACGGCGACAGTCTCGGCAATCGCGGGACGCTCGGCGCCGGCGATGTGCAATGGATGACCGCGGGCCGCGGCATCATGCATCAGGAGATGCCGCAAGGCGATGCGCAGGGCCATATGCACGGCTTTCAGCTCTGGGCCAACTTGCCGTCGTCACTGAAGATGACAGCGCCGCGCTATCAGGACATCAAAGCGGGTGAGATTCCCGAAGTAGTCGACGACGACGGCGCGCGCGTGCGCGTGGTGTGCGGCGAATTCTGGGGCAAAAAGGGGCCGGTCGACGGCGTCGCCGCCGACCCGCGCTATCTCGACATCGCGGTGCCTGCTGGCAAACGCAAAAAACTGAAAGTCGAAACCGAACGCCATGCCTTCGCTTACATTTTCGAAGGCGACGGCCGTTTTGCCTCTGCGTCGCGGCCGTTCGGCGTTCTTACCGAGAAGCAGGTCGACGGCGAGGAGCTGCTGATGCGCGAGCCGGTGGGCGATCGCTCGCTGGTGCTGTTCGATTCCGGCGACGAGATCGAAGTTCAGGCCGGCGAGCGCGGCATCCGCTTCTTGCTAGTGTCCGGCAAGCCGATCGAGGAGCCGGTTGCTTGGTACGGGCCGATCGTGATGAATACGCGCGCACAGCTTGAGCAGGCGGTCACCGAACTGCGCAATGGCACGTTCATCAGAAGTTAGGACGCGGGACCTCGCGAATCCCGGGCCGCAACCGATTTCACCACCGCCGCTCTGAGAGACCGGGATCCGTCTATGGTACCTTCTCCCGCACCGCAGCCGGCGGAGCGTGGCCTTCCTGGGCGCGCTGATGCACGGGCTTGCGCACGCGCGTCAGATTGTAGGCGCTGTTGACCAGTGCCACATGCGAAAAGGCTTGCGGAAAATTGCCGATCAGGCGCTTGGAGATTGAATCATACTCCTCGCTCAACAGGCCGACCTCATTGCAAAGCCCGACGAGCCGGCGGAATAGGTTTTCAGCTTCGTCGAAGCGTTCTTGCAAAATGTAGACATCGACCAGCCAGAAGCTGCAGGCGAGGAACGCCCCCTCCCCGGGCGGCAGCGCGTCTTTTACCTCCTCGGTGCTATAGCGGATGACCAGACCGTCACGGAGGAGTCGTCGTTCGATAGCGGCGATGGTAGCGGTGATGCGCGGATCGCTTACCGGCACGAACCCGACGCACGGCAGCAGCAACAGACTGGCGTCGAGCTGGTCGGAACCGTAGGCCTGCACGAATGTGCCGAGCTTCTTATTATAAGCCTGCGTGCACACGTCGTCGCAAATTTCGTCGCGCAGATTGCGCCATTCCTCGAGCGGCCCTTCGAGACCGAAATTTTCCGCGCTCTTGATAGCGCGGTCGAAGGCGACCCAGGCCATGACCTTGGAATAGGTGAAATGCTGAGCCGGGCCGCGCATTTCCCAGATGCCCTGATCCGGCTTACGCCAGATCCGCGCCAGATATTCGAGAAACTTGATTTGCGCGTCCCATCCCGATTCGTTGGTTGTCAACCCGCCGCGGCGCGCCTGATGGTGCACGTCCATGATCTCGCCGAACATATCGAGCTGCAGCTGGGTGTGCGCGGCGTTGCCGATGCGCACCGGCGAGGACTTCTCGTAACCCGGCAGCCAATCGGCGACCCATTCGGTGAGCCGGCGCTCGCCGCCGATACCGTACATGATCTGCAGCTGCTCGGGACTGCCGGCGACCGCGCGCAACAGCCATTCGCGCCAAGCCTCCGCCTCTTCGTAATAGCCGGCATGCATGGCGGCAAGCAGCGTCAGCGTAGCGTCGCGCAGCCAGCAAAAACGATAGTCCCAATTGCGTTCGCCGCCGATCTGCTCCGGCAGCGAGGCGGTCGGTGCCGCGACGATGCCGCCGGTCGGCGCATAGGTGAGCGCCTTGAGCGTGATCATCGAGCGACGCACGGCGTCGGACCAGTCGCCGGCCGGCCGGCATTTTGCCGCCCATTCCTTCCAGGTTTTTTCGGTTGCCTCCAACGAGGCGGTTGGATCGCGCGCGGGCGGGATAGGCCTGTGCGAGCGCGCATAGCTCAAGACAAGCGGAATGGTTTCCCCGCGTAAAACGGTGAACTCGCCGACCGTGGTGAAATTCTTGCCTTTGAGGTGCACCGGCGTGCGCAGCAACACCATGTCGGGGCCGGCAATCGCGCGCAGCACGCCACTTTCCAGACGTGTCACCCACGGCACGACCGCGCCATAGCCGAAGCGCAGGATGAGCTCGGTATGCATTCGCACGCGGCCACGCGTGCCGTGAACCAGGCGCACGATCTCGGACCGCTCGCCGTGGAAAGGCATGAAATCGACGAGTACGGCGGCGCCGTCTGCGGTCTCAAAGCTTGTTTCGAGGATCAGCGTATCGGCCCGGTATTGGCGCGTGATGCGCGCCTGGTCCCGCGGCGCCACCAGCCAGCGGCCGTGATCGCGGCTACCGAGCAGCGCCGCAAAGCACGCCTCCGAATCAAAGCGCGGCCAGCACAGCCAGTCGATCGAACCGTTCCGCGAAACGAGCGCGGCGCTCCGGCAATCGCCGATTAATGCATAGTCTTCGATGGGCGCGGACATTTTGGTCGTCCCGGCAATGACTGAGTTTAAGCGAAGTCAACCACGACTTTGATGTCACCCTTTTGCGGCACAAGCGCCTCGGTCCATTGCTCGGCCGGTACGCGGCGCGTGATCAGGCTGTCGAGCCAGCGCTGATCGGCGCGCTGCAGCGCGATCACCGCGTCCTCGTAGTGCTGGCGGTTGGCGTTCACCGCGCCAAACACGGCGTCGTTGTCGAGCACCATGGTGCGATTAAGCCCCCCGATGTCGAGATCAAAATCGTGTCCCGGCGCGGAGACGCCAAGCAAACAAACGATTCCCGCCGCGGCGGTGTGCCCGAGCGTGTCGCGCACGACGTCGGGCACGCCGGTGCATTCCATCAGAATATCTGGCTGCATGATAGCCATATCGGCGAGCTCGCCGACGTGAAAGGTCGCGCCGAGCTCGCGGACGATCTGCCGTTTCGGTCCGCGATCGTTATGGTCGAGGACGTGCACGTCGAGTCCGCGCTGGACTCCGATCATTGCCGCGAGCAGGCCGATCGGTCCGGCGCCGGTGACGAGCAAAGTCTCTGGCACCCACACGCGCGAACGGCGACCAATCCGTTCGCTATGATCCCAGGCCTTGGCGACGATGCTGGTCGGCTCGACCAGAACGCCGTTGAGTCCCAGCGAGGGATCGAGCTTGACGAGAAATTCCGGCTCGATCCGGAAAAATTCCGAGCCATAGCCGTCGCGCTCCTTGATGCCGCGTTCGGTGTAACGGCCATTGCGGCACATGTCCCACTCGCCGGCGGCGCAGGACGGGCACGGGACAGGATCGGGGCGGCGCACGATGCCAACAACAAGATCGCCGCGCTTGAAACTGGAATTGACCGGAGCGTCTTCCACCGTGCCGAGCGATTCATGGCCGATGACGAGCCGCTCGCGGCCGGGCGGCGCCCAGCCAAACAAGCCGGCCACGATTTCACGATCGGTCCCACAAACGCCGAGCGCCAAGCTGCGCACCAGCACCGCGCCGTCCGACGCCGGCGGCTCCGGGACATCTTCGATGCCGGCTGAATTGGCAATACCTGGCGCAACGGTCAGGGCGCGCATCGTTTAACCCCGCAAATTTTGCGCAACCGCGCTCTTGCTGCGCGCAGTCGCGCCCGCGCGCTCGCGATGAAACGTTTATTGCGGAACAAAGTTCCGGTTGCGGAACTGCGGCGCTGTCTACGCCGTTACCTCAATTCGGCAGCAAAGCAGCAAACTCGGGCAGCACAAATGACGGCGCTGGGACAGACGCGTTGGGCCATCGCGGAGGGCTACATCCCCGGACAAAGCTCGTTTTCGGATCCGGCGCTGGTTTCGCATGAGACCGCCTGCATTCTTAATGCCGGCGATCAAGCGGCCCGTGTCCGCATCACCATATTCTTCGCTGATCGCGAGCCGGCCGGACCTTATCTCGTCTCCGTTCCGCCCGCGGCGCACGCTGCATTTGCGTTTCAACGATCTCGAGCGGCCCGAACGGATTCCGCGCGACACGCCGTACTCGTCATTATTCGAATCCGATGTACCGATCGTGGTGCAGCACACGCGGCTCGATTCGCGACATGCTGAAGTCAGCTTGCTGTCGACGACCGCTTATGCCGAGACCGCGCCGCACTAATGCACCGCACCGGCCACAAAGTGCGCTTGCGGCTATTCCCGTAGCGAATCCGGCATTTTCGGAACTTGAGTGCGCTGCATCACAAATTCGGAACAAATTCCCGCCATCCGGGTTATTGGACCACCTGGAGGTGTCCCCGTGAACGTTGTGGTGGTGTCGAACCGCGTTGCGCGGGCAAAACCTGATGAACCATTGGCCGGCGGTTTAGCTGCGGCCCTGCTGCCAATGGTCCGCGATTCCGGAGCAATCTGGGTCGGGTCCAGCGGCCAGAGCGGCGATGGGTCGCGTGGATCGTTTGCGCGCATCGAGGCGCTTGGCACTGGCGCGCTCGCGACCGTCGATATCCCCGCCAAACATTATCGCGGGTACTACGAGGGATTCGCCAATTCAGCGTTGTGGCCGGCACTGCACTCGCGCGCCGATCTGATTCACGTCAGCACCGACGATTTTACCTCGTATCGCGAGGTTAACGCGTTCATGGCGCGCGCGCTGTTGCGCTTCAACACACCCGACGCACTTTTTTGGATCCAGGACTATCACTTTCTCATCCTTGGCGCGGAGCTGCGCCGGCTCGGCATAGAGCGTCCGCTCGGTTTCTTCCTGCACACGCCGTGGGCAGACCGCCGCACCATGACGGCTGTGCCGCATCATGGCGAAATCGCCCGCGCGATGCTCGCTTACGATCTCATCGGCTTTCAAACCGTAGAGGATCGGCAGAATTTCGAGGACTACTTGCAGGCCGAGCTCGGCTTCAATGTGGTCGACGGCACCGTCGCTTCCGAGTGGGGTCTGACGCAATTGGCGACTTTCCCGATCGGAATCGACGTCGACGACTTTGCCGCCCGCGCCATCAAGGCGATGGGCCGCGCCGAAGTCATGCGGTTGCGGGAAAGCTTGCGCGGCGCCAAGCTCGTCCTCGGCGTCGATCGCCTCGATTATTCGAAAGGGCTCGCCAACCGAATGCGGGCATTCGATCGCATGCTTGAGCTCGAGCCCGGGTTCAAGCGCACGGTTTCTTTGCTGCAGGTCGCCGTTCCCTCTCGCGGCAATATCAAAGCCTACCGGGAGCTCAAGGCCGAGCTCGCCGCCCTGGTCGGCGAGGTGAACGGCCGTCACGGCGAAGTGGACTGGATGCCCATTCGCTATCTCAACAAAGGATTTTCACAGCTGACGCTGGCCGGTTTCTATCGGGTGGCGAGCGTCGGTCTGGTCACGCCGTTGCATGACGGCATGAATCTGGTGGCCAAAGAATATGTCGCCGCGCAAAACCCGCTCGATCCGGGCGTGCTGGTGCTGTCGTCCTTCGCCGGCGCGGCGAAAGAACTTGATGCGGCGGTCCTGATCAATCCACACGACATCGACGGTATGGCGCGGCAGTTGGCGCTGGCGCTGCACATGAGTGTCGAAGAGCGGCGCGAACGCTGGCAGGCGATGGTGCGCAAGCTCAAGGCGTCCTCGGTGCAGAACTGGTTTTCCGACTTCCTCCATACTCTTTCCGACATTCGCCGGACGCCGCTGCAGGCGGCAACCCGGCCGATCGTCCTGCAACTGGCCAACCGCAAGGCAGCGGCCAGTTGACCGGCAACGTGCTGTCACAAGGAAGTATTTACCGTATTTGACCATAGTTCTCGCTGGATCAGCGTGTGCGGATCGCCCTGGGGGATGCGATGTCGGCTTCGTTAACGAGCGGTGGACTAGGGCGCGGTGCTCTTCTTGAACGGCATGCGCAGGCGCTGCGCCGGTTCGCGGCCGGCGCATCCATGGTCGCGGCGCTGGGCATCCCAGGTGCTGCGGCGCAAACAGCAAAACCCGCTCCTCATGCGGCCGCGCCCCATGCGGCCTCTAGTCATGCCCCAAGCCGTGACGACGCCTCGCATCCGCATGTGTATTTGATGCGCGGCCTTCTGAACATTTTTTCCTTAGGCATGGATCAGCTCGCCGCGCAGGTCGCGCGAAACGGCATCGACGCGAGCGTCTACAATCACTCGGTCGAGGAGACCGTCGTCGGCGCGATCGTACAGAAATACCGCGCCGGGGATCACGGCCCCTATATTCTAGTCGGCCACTCGCTCGGCGCCGATGCGGTCATGCTGATGGCGCAACAGTTGAACGCGCAGGGCGTCCCGGTGGCCCTGGTGGTGCCGTTCGACGGCACCGAATCCTATACTGCGCCAGCCAATGTCGGCTGCGTGGTCAACCTGACCCAGCGCCGATACGCCTATATGCAAGCGGGCGCCGGCTTCCACGGCAAATTGTCGAATATCGATCTGTCCAGCGACACCACGATCGACCATGTCACGATCGACAAGTCGCCGCGGTTGCAGGCCATGGCGCTCAAAGAGATTCTGCAGGCGGCGCGTGGGCAGTCTTGCCGGCCGGCGGGCGCAAATGCTCCGGCTGTCGCGCGGACGAAACAGCCCGCGCCGAAGGAGATCGCGCCGCAAGGCAGCGGCTCCAAAGAAGACGCGATCAAAGATAGTGCGCCCAAAGACAGTGCGTCCAAGAACACCGCGCCCAACACTGCGCCCAAGGAGGCAATTTCGCCGAAGAACGCCGCGCCGGCCAAGAGCGCAAAGAGCGCCGCTCCAGCCAAGACGGCATCACCGGTCAAGAGCACGCCGAAGAGTAGCGCCGCGCCCACCGCGCCGGGACAGGGCGCCACCACACCGGCTAAGAGCGCGGCGGCGACAGTTCGCGGGCAAGCATCTATTTTCTGAATATCGCGCGAGTCTTGGCCCGCACCGAGCGGATGTCTTCTAATCCGGCGGCGCGCGCCGCCTGCTGCAAGCCACGACGGATCTCGTCGCGCTTCTCATGAATCGAGGCAATCACCGGCCCCATTGGCAGGCCCAGGCCGACCAGCGCGGCTTCCGATAATTGCAAACTCGCTTCGATCGCCTCGGGCACGGCATCGGTGGCGCCAAGACGATACAAATGCCGCGCGTGATCGGCGTCGCGGGCGCGCGACACGATCAAAACGTCCGGTCGCAGGGCGCGCACATGCTCGACAATGTCGTCGATCAGATGGTGCGTGTGGATGGTAATGATGACTCCGGCGGCATCGGCGAGGCCGCAAATCTCCAGGAACTTCGGATCGGCGGCATCGCCGTAATAGACGTCGTGGCCGTCGCGGCGGTCGCGGGTCACGGTCGAGGCGTCGGAATCGGCGGCAATGTAGGGAATGCTGTGCTCTTTCAACAGCGCGCATACCACTTTGCCAACGCGGCCGTAGCCGACGACGATGGCGTGTCGCTGCCGCCCGGCCGGCCGCATCATGAGCTCCGACGGCGCCACGCCGGCCGCGCGCAAGAGCGATGCGAATCGACGGGCAAAGTGGGACAATAGGGGAATCAATGCCATCGTGACCGCGGTGACGGTCAGCGCAAAGCTCGCAGTAGGGCGATCGATCAAGTTCGAAGCTGCCGCTGTGACGAGAGTGACGAAGGCGAATTCTCCACCGGCGCCAAGCAGCAGCCCCATTTCAACTGCAACCGGCCACGACAACCGAAACAGCCGGGCCAGTCCGACGATCAGAAGCGATTTGACTGCGATCAGTCCGAAGACAGCACACGCAAGCAACAGCGGCTCGCGCAAGAGCGCACGCACATCAATGGCCATGCCGACGGTGAAAAAGAAAATCCCCACCAAGAGGCCTTTGACTGGTTGAATAATCGCTTCGACCGCCTTGCGGTACTCAGTCTCGGCAAGGAGCAGTCCGGCGACAAAGCCGCCGAGCGCCATGGAGAGGCCAGCTTGATTGGCAACGACTCCGGCCGCGATGATGACGAACAAAGCGGTCGCGATGAAAAGGTCGCCTGAGCGCGTCGAAGCGACCAGCCGGAACAGTGGCCGCAGCAGAAACCGCCCGAACAGGACGATCACGGCAAGCGCGATCGCCGCCTGCGCGAAGGCCTTGGCGAGACTGCCAAGCACCGTGCCCTGCGGACCGGCGGCGAGGAGACCGATGAATATCAGGATTGGGACGACCGCGAGGTCTTGCGCCAGCAGCACAGCGAAGCTGGCGCGTCCAGCAGTCGTTTTCATCCGGCCCTGCTTCGAGAGCAGTTCGAGCACGATTGCCGTCGATGAAAGTGACAGGCTGGCGCCCAGGATGATCGCTTCAGGAACCGATTTTCCGGAGTAGGCTGCGGCACCGGCCAGCAAAGCCGTGGTCACCAAGATCTGCAATCCGCCGACGCCAAAAACCAAGCGCCGCATCGTCAACAGCCGAGGCAGCGACAATTCCAGCCCGATCAGAAACAGCAAAAAAACAATGCCGAGCTCCGCGATTCCGGCGACGTCCTCGTAGTCGCCGATCGTGAACCAGGACAGCAGCGGAAAAGATTGGATCAGCGAACCGAGCCCGAGCGGCCCCAACAACGCGCCGGCGGCGAGATAGCCGAGCACCGGACTGAAACCCAGCCGGCTCAGAATCGGCACCAGGATTCCGGCCGTGCCAAGCACGATCAGGGCATCAATGTAGGCTGAAAGGTTAAGCGTCGAGATCACGAACACCTCCGGCCGGCCGGATCGGATACGCAATAATAATGTTGCGAATCATAAATGGTCGCAAAACCGCCCCGGGTTCCGCAACTTAATAACCTGCGGCGCGTGCGTGATCGCGTCGCCACAGTACAAATAAATTCGGCTTTTCTGCTGCCAAATCGGAAACTCTCGATTGACCGCCGTTAATGGCTTTGGTCTCTTTTGACGCGATTGACGTGGTATATGCGCTGCTTCGGGGCGGCGGCGTCTCGCACCTTCGGAAATCGTGCAATCCAGCGCGGCGACAGGGGTTGGGGGGCCGACGTTGAGGTGACAACCAGTACAAAGCGGGCAGGTTTGGCCTTGATTGCCGAGGCGGCCGGCGCGGTGGCGCTCGTCGCTGCGTTCACGGCCACCGTTTCCGCCCAGAGCGGCCCGGATATCCTCAACAACACCGATCCGCTGTTTGCCGGCGTGCTCGCCCATCCGGGCAATCTCGACAACACGATTCAGTATGCGGCATCCGCCGCCGCGCAGGGCGATATTGAATCGGCGATCAGCACCTACGAGCAGCTCCGCTTCTATAACCCCAAACTTGGCGCCACGCGCTACCAGCTCGGCGTGCTGTATTTTCAGCTCGGCTCCTACGCACAGGCGCGCGGCTATTTGCAAACCGCGCTGGAAATGCCGGACGTCACGCCCGAGCTTCGCCAAAAGATCGAGGACCTGCTCGCGCTCGCCGATAAAAAGCTGCAGCCCGACCAGTTCTCCGGTTTTGCGCAAACCGGCCTGCGCTATCAGACCAATGCCAGCCTCGGCGCCGGATCGCAGACCGTGCTCGCGTCCGGCGGAACCATCAACAGCAACTTTCTTGCCCGGCCGGACTGGAACTGGTTCGGCACCGCCGGCGTGAATTACGTGCACGATTTCCAAACCCAGACCGGCGAGACTTTGGAAGCTTCGGTCATCGCCTATGATGCGCAGCAATTCTCGCTGCATCAGTTCGACATCGGCCTCCTCGAACTCCGCGCCTTGCATTATCGCCGGGGCGACATCAAATGGCCTGACGGTGAAGCCCCTATGTCGTCGCAACCGGGGCAATTCTGGCTGACGCGCCGTATATGGGCGGCCTCGGCGGCGGATTGACGGCGCACGCCAAGGCGGGAAATGTTTCGCTCGACCCCTATGTCGAAGTCGTCCAGCAGAGCTTCCGCAATTCCAGCTTCTATCCGCTGGCCACCGGCTTGAGTGGCACGCTCTCGACCGTCGGCGTCCAGGCGTCCGGTCCGATCGCTTCCGGGCTTTCCTGGCAATCGCGCGTCGCTTTTGCCCGCGCCAACGACCAGTTCGCCTTCGACAGCTATAAGAGCTTTGCCAGCGATATCTGGCTGCCCTGGCTCATCTCGTGGGGCGGAATGCGGCCGTGGACGATCATTCCGACCGCCGGCGTGACGACCTGGCAATACGGCGCGCCCGATCCGTTCGTTGCGCCTTTCACAACCGCGCACACCACCGAATGGCGCGTCGGCCTTGGTCTCGAAGCACCGATCTGGCGCCAATTGGCGATCGGCGCGCTGCTGCAATATCGAAACGCCACTTCCAATGTAGGGGCGTTCTCGTATCGCGACCTGTCGATCAGCGCCGGACCATTGATCCGATTTTGAGGGCTGCATGGCTGGGAAATTCAAATCCTTCGCATTAGCGCTCGCGACCGCTCTCGCCGCTGCGGCGCCCCT
>JBPYFG010000540.1:0-3363 GCA_051986365.1 Xanthobacteraceae bacterium | reverse complement strand
CGAGCGCCTTCGCCATCGACACCGCCATGACCAGGCCGCGCGCCTTGAATGAGCCGGTCGGCAAGCGGCCTTCGTCCTTCACCAGAAGTTCGCTGGCGCCGAGTTTGGCGGCAAGCTTCGGCAACGGCACGATCGGCGTCATCGCCTCGCCGAGACTGACGATGTCCGCCAAACGCCGCACCGGCAACAGTTCGCGATAGCGCCACAGATCCGGCGCGCGGCCACTGAGCGCTTCTTTGCTGAAGCTCTTGCGCACGCCGTCGAGATTGTAGCGGACCAGCAACGGCTTGCCAGCGCGCGAGAGATTATGAATTTCGTCGGCAGCGTAGCGCTCGCCAGTCGCGGCGCATTCTAGATGCGTGACGAAAGTCTTGCGCTCGGTGCTCAGGTTATCGTCGTAGCGCAAGCGGGCTCTCCGGCATGGGGCGGCACTAGGGCGGCGGCGAGGCGGGGTGCGGGGCCGGATTACCAACCCGAATTAGCAGGCCCAATTAGCAAGCCGAAGCCCGCTTCACAATCCTGTCACGCCTGCCTATAAACTACCGCCCAACGCCGCATGGGCGGCAACTGAGTCGAGGTGGGAGCGTCGGACTTGAACGCTCACGTATCGCAATCCGGCTGGCCGGCTCTGGTCCTCAATGCCGATTTCCGGCCGCTGAGCTACTACCCGCTGTCATTGTGGTCGTGGCAGGACGCGATCAAGGCGGTGTTTCTCGAACGGGTCAATATCGTCGCCAATTACGATCGCGCGGTGCGCAGCCCGAGCCTCGAGATAAAGCTACCGAGCGTGGTGTCGCTTAAAACTTTCGTCAAACCCTCGACGCATCCGGCCTTCACGCGATTCAATGTCTTTTTGCGCGACCGTTTCTCCTGCCAATATTGCGGGACGCGCGACGACCTCACCTTCGATCATTTGCTGCCGCGTTCGCGCGGCGGTCACACGGTGTGGAACAATGTCGTCGCCGCGTGCTCGCCGTGCAATTTGCGCAAGGGCAATATGACGCCCGAGGAAGCCAAGATGTGGCCCTCGCAGCGGCCGTTCCAGCCGAGCGTGCAGCACCTGCACCGCAACGGCCGGCTGTTCCCGCCGAATTACCTGCACGACAGCTGGCTCGATTATCTCTACTGGGATACCGAGCTCGATCCGTAAACCACCGCCCGTCATTGCGCGTTGTAGCCCGGATCGAGCCGAGCTCGATCCGGGAGCAATTTGTCTCCCGGACATCGCCATGCGATATCTGGGCTACAGTCGTACGCTAACCCGCGGACGGTGTGGCCTGCGCCTCTTTCTCCGGCGCGCCGTTGAGCTTGCGCGCTGATTCCGCAGACAACGCGTGCGTACTGGCCTGCGGCCGAACTCCCTGCGCACGCGGCTTGTCTGTTGCATTTTCGTCGCGGCGCGAGGTGCCCTCGAAGCGCGCGTTCTCCTCGATCGCCAGCGAGCGATGGAAGATGTCGCCCTCGACGATGGCGGTGCTGTTGAGCCGGACCCGATTGGCGTGAATCGTGCCCTTGACCCGGCCGCCCACCGTCAGCTCTTCGGCGACGACGTTGCCTTCGACTTCGGCGCCGTCGGCGATCAGCACGGTCGAGGCATGCAGTTCGCCCTCGACCCGGCCGAGAATTTGCACCGCGCCCGAGCCAGCGATTTTGCCGACCACCGTCATGCCGGCGCTGATCGACGAAACGCTATTGCTTGAATCCGATGCGGTCGCCGGTGTTGGCGCGCGATGAACGTGTTGCACCGGTGCCGGCGATTTAAGCTGGTTCGGCATGCTGTCTTTGTCCTTTCCAAACATCTGCATACTCCCTTCACTCTGTGTTGCACTCTCCTGAAAACCAAGTCCAAGTCGTAGTCGTAGTCTCATGTCGCGTAGTAAATCCGGTGAAAGCGGCGGCCGAGGCGGCTTAGGATTTCGCGCCCGGTCAATCCGCTAGCGGCCACGAGGTCATCGATACCGATGCCGTCGCCGATCAGCGTCACCATGGCGCCGAACCGCGCCACGCTGCGATCGGGGAGATCGGTGACGTCGATCGGCAAGAGATCGATCGATGGCGCCGCAGCGACCGGACAGCGCCGGCCGCCGATCATGACCTGCAAAGGCTTGCCGGAATCCTTGGACGGGTGCGGATAACCATCGGCATGGCCGAGCGACACCAGCGCCAGCCATTGTCGCTTGCCGCCTGAACCATTCTTGGCGCCCTTGTTAGTTGCCGGCGCGGGCAATTCGCGGACTTGCACGATCCGCGCCTTGAGCTCGATCACCGGCAGCATCGGATTAGCGGCGCCGGGTATCGGATTGATGCCGTAGAGCGCGCTGCCCGCGCGCACCAGATCGAAATGCACTTTTGATTCGAAGAAAATGCCGGATGAATCCGCAAGCGAGGCCGGAATGCCGCGATAGAACCGGCGCAATTCGTGAAACATTTCGAGCTGTCGCTCATTGCGTGCGTCGTGGGTCGCTACGGCATGGTTCAGCCGGCTCAGCAACAGCGCAACACCGTGATTGAGCATCTGCACCCGCGGCGCAAAGGCGGTCGCCTCTTCGAACGAGACGCCGAGCCCGCTGTTGCCGGTATCGACATTGAGCGCGCAGCCACCCTCCCAGGCCTGTGCGCCGACAAACACATCCCATTCGGCAAGCTCGATAGCGCTGTTGATCACCGGCCGCGCATTGATGGCGGCGAAGGCCGGTCCGGTGCCGGAATAAAGGCCGTTGAGCACGTAGATCGTCGCCTGCGGCGCGACCGCGCGCGCGCTTTTGGCTTCGGGAAGATTGGAAACAAAGAAAGTGTTGCAGCCGGATTTTGCCAGCGCGCCGGTTATCGGACCGATGCCACAGCCATAGGCGTCGGCGCGCACCACCGCGGCGCATTCGGCCTCCGTTTGTTTGGTCAGTCGCTCGTAATTCGCGGCGAGATTGGAGAGATTGATTTTCAGGACGCCGCCGGCCTCGGCTTCCGAAGGTCCGTCGACGCTGACGCAGGCGGCAAGGCCTTTATTGTGGACCTGAAGGCGGCCCCCTTTATTGATGATCCGGCCGTCGACCGAGCCGTCGACCACAACACTGGCGCCGGGTTCGATGATCAGGCTGCCGAGCAGATTGCCTCGCACGTGCAGCGTACAATTTCGCTGCACGATGGTATCTGAGAGCACCGAACCGTGAACCTCGGACGAGCTGCTGATCAAGAGCGGCCCCGGGTCGGCGACAGGTAGGTCGCCGGGTTCGACGCTCCGATCCGCACTTTCCGCTAGTCGCGCTACAACGGCCGACACGACGCTGGGCTCCCCCGCCCGAAACTGCGTCAAGTGTCGCGCAATTCCGGCTTTGCCACAAGCACGACAAGGTTTAGCCGCCTTTC
>JBPYFG010000539.1:0-5065 GCA_051986365.1 Xanthobacteraceae bacterium | reverse complement strand
AAGTCGCAAGTCCCCGCCGCAATCGGCGCGATGAGCGCGGCGATGGCCGCGGAATCGTCGGCGCCGTCGCCGTCCATGTAGACGAGAATTTCGGCGTCGGCGGCGGCTTGCGCGCCAGTGAGACAGGCGAGCCCATAACCGCGGCCGACCGCGATCACCTCCGCGCCGCCTTCTTTTGCCCGCGCGCGCGTGGCGTCGCTGCTGCCGCCATCGACCACGATGACGCGACCAACAATATCGCGCGGCAATCCGGCGACCACAGTGCCGATCGACTCCGCTTCATCGAATGTCGGGATGATGACGGCGACGGAGCGTTTGACGGTCGACGGTTCTGTTCGCTCATCCCCGCGCAAGCGGCGATCCAGGTCCATTGATCTGGTTTCAGCAGCGGTCATTTGGATTCCCGCTTCCCGCCGCCACGCGCCGCGCTTCGGCGAACTCCGATCCCGCCGAAGCTCGCCCGGCAAGCGCAGGCGGGTCGCGGGAAAGAGCGGGAGTCTTCATCAGCTAGCAATTTTCTCCTACAAGCTCCAGCGCAAGCCGCAATTGGCGCAAGCCTCGGCCGGCGTGTTGGATTTGAGCGCGTGACGAAAGGCGCGATAGGCTGGCCCGGTCCAGATCTCGCGTAAGCTTTGCTGCGTGGCATTACCGAGCGTGTAGTTCTCGTAGCCGCGCTGGGAAAACGGCGCGATGCAGCATGGCAGCGCGCGGCCGTTGGCGGTGAAATACATCACCGTCCACGGCCGCCGGCACAGCGACCATGGCGAGCCATTGTCGCTGCGCTTGAGACTGACGCCGGGCTCGGATGCGCCGCCGGAGGCGCTAAACGTAACGCCGAGCTCTTCGGCAAGCGCGGTCGCGCGTTCGATATGGACTGCTTCCGCGGCAGAAAGCTGCTCGTAGAGCGCCTGATCCGGTCGCGCCATGCCGATGGCGTTTTCCTTGAAAAATACCAGCCGCTGCAGATGCACTTCCTTGACGCCGGTCTCAGCGGCGACGCGGACGAAATCCGGCAACTCCTCGATGGTTTCGCGCAAACCCGTGAGCCAGGCGGAGACCTTCGGCTTTGAATGACCCTCGCACTCCTGCAGCGCACGAAATGCGCGCACGTTTTTAAGAATGCGATTGAAATAATTTTTGCCGCGAATGGCGCGATAGGATTCCGCATTGGCGGCATCGAACGAGACGCGGAGCTCGTCCAAACCGGCCGCAATCAGCGCGCGCCCGTTCTTCTCGTTGAGCACCGTACCGTTGGTGTTGAACAACACATAGGTGTCGCGATCCTTCAGATAGCGCACCATGCGCGGCAGGTGCTTAACCAACATCGGTTCGCCGACGCCGTGCAGCACCGCGCGCTGCAAATTTGGAATCTGATCGACAATCGAGGTGAACAGGTCCCAGCTCATATCGGCCGGCGGTTCAAGCTCCTCGTAGGTGCGCGGGCAGGTCGTGCACAGCAAATTGCAGCGGTTGGTCGTTTCCAGATAAAGGCAAACCGGATCCCGCTCCGGGACATCGTCATTGGTGGTTACGTTCTCGAAATACCGGGTCGGATCGACCGCCCCGTTCGTCGCCGCGCCTTGCATCAAATCATCCCCTTTTGAAAACTCTTAAAATCGCGCCGGCTCAGGCATGGACCTGGTCGGTCGCAAAAGCGCGGGCGGCGGCGCGAGTGAAATCGCGACCGCGCGCCAATTGCCGCATCAGTTTGGCGCTGTGCGCGGCGAAACGCGGCCGCTGCGAAGCCTGGCTGCGTGTCTCCATCTCCGCGCCGCGCAGCTCGGCGTCGAGGCGTTTAAGGGCATCAACATCATCGACGTCGTACCAGGCCGGCAGTCGGTACACGTCGAGGCCGATTTCTCGCGCGCGCGCCAGGGTCTGCTCCGCCACGCGCTCGGTGCTCCAGGTGATGTCCTCGAACATGCGGGCATGCGCGCGTTTGAGACCGAGCAAATAATAGCCGCCGTCGGCCGAGGGACCGAGCACCGCCCGATCGCCCGGCTGCGCCAGAACCTCGGCGGTCTCAACCAGCAATGCGGTCGGCAGAGTCGGGCTGTCGGAATTAAGCACCACCGCCGATTGATTTCCGCGGCTTAAGATTTCGCCGATGGTGTGAAACAGGCAATCGCCGAAATTCGGCAGCCAGGCTTCGATCTGGCCGATTGGGGCCGGCAGGATGCGGCGGAAAAAGTCGGTCGAGCCCGGCGGGCCATAAGCCGCATAACCAACAATAGCCACATGTTGGGCAGCACGGACCTGCTCATCGGCGGCGACGAGGTTCTCGGCCACATCCTGCAAAAACGCGGTGTTGAGAAGGGCCGCTTCTTCGAAGGTGAGCGGCGGGACCAGCCTGGTTTTGGCGCATCCGGGCGCCGAGGCCTTAGCCATAAAGGCGATGCCGCAGGAGTGCCGCGAACCGCGCTGCGCAACCGCGCGACCCGAAACTGTTTGCCCGTTGAACCGATCGGTCATCCGGCCCCCTGCAAATCATTGACAGCGCAATCGGTCTTGCTGTGCCAAAGCCATGCGCAAGGTGCCAATCACTTCCGCCTCAGCGGTTACAAGTCGTCAAACACCGAAAAGTTATCCGGTTTTGGTCCTCACAAAGTCGTGATCGCAATCGAAAAGACGCTCAACACAACGATGTTCCGCTCGCCTTCCGCGCGCTTAGTTCTGCGCGCCACGCCGAGGCGCGTCTCGTGAAGACTCCCACGCGGCTTTGTGAAGCGCCGTGCCTTGCGGATGTGGCGATGCGCCCGTACCTTGCCAACTCGCGAGCACGCGGGGCGAAGCGATTAAATTATTCTGCGCAGGGCCTCGCGTCCGCTTCGCTTTATGACAGTTCAGTGTCGAACAGGACTTGCCCATGCCAAGCAAGGCACAGGCGACCGCTTTCGCTAAACGCGCTTCGCCACGCCGCCTGCATCCATGGCCGGTGCGCGTCATGCATTGGATCAATGCACTCGCGATCTTCATCATGATCGGCAGCGGCTGGAAGATCTACAACGACGACATTCTGTTCGGCTTCTTGCGCTTTCCCGACGCCATCGTGATCGGCAAATGGGCACAATACGGGCTGCAATGGCACTTCTTCGGCATGTGGATCTTCGTGCTCAATGGCGTCGCCTATCTCTGTTACGGCATCGGCAGCGGACGGTTCTGGCAGAAGCTGTTTCCGATTTCGCCGCGCGAAGTTTTCGCAACGATCGGCGAGGCGCTGCGCTTTCGCCTGCGCCACGACGATCTCACCCATTACAACGCCGTGCAGAAGGCGCTCTATCTTGGCGTAATGGCGGTCGGCGTGCTGATCGTGCTGTCCGGCTTGGCGCTATGGAAACCGGTGCAGTTTTCGGAGCTCGCCAATCTGTTCGGCAGTTTTCAGACCATCCGGCTCGTACATTTCCTCTGCATGAGCGCTATCGTGGCGTTCATCGTCGTGCACGTGACGTTGGCTTTGCTGGTGCCGCAGAGCCTTCTCGCCATGATCACGGGCGGTCCACCGCTTGATCCGTCGCGTAATGGCGCGCCGCGCGCCGCCGCTCCCGCAGTTGCCGAGCTGCAAACGGTTCCAGAGATCAAGACCGCGCCGGAGATCGAACCGGTTGCGGAGACGTGACGGAGTAAAACGATGACCATTCGCCCCCGCATGTCGTCGCTGTTTCGGCCGCGCCAGCCGATCGATCAAAGTGTTCTCAGCGAGAACCGCAAGCTCGTCGCGGACATCGAGCGCCGCGGCCTTCTGCGCGGCGCGGTGAGCCTTGGCGCGCTGACCATGCTCACCGGCTGCGATGTCAGTGAGATCGATTCGGTGCAAAAAGCGCTACGCGCGGTGTCGTCATGGAACGACGGCGTGCAGAACGCGATCTTCCGCGCCAACCATTTGGCGCCGACGTTTGATCCGGCGCAGGTGCGAAAGCCGCCGCGTTTTAACGCCTATTATCCGATCGAGGACGTCAAGCCGGTCGACGGCGCGAGCTGGACGCTGGAATTGGCCGGACGCATCGCCGACAAGCGGCCGTGGCGCGCGCGCGACGTTTACGCGCTGCCGGAGCAGGAGCTCATCATCCGCCACATCTGCGTCGAGGGCTGGGACTATATCGGACAATGGTCCGGCCCAAACCTGCGCGACTTTCTGCAGCGCGTCGGCGCCGATTTGACCGCGAAATACGTTTATTTCATCTGCGCCGACGATTACACCGAAAGCATCGACATGCCGACGGTGCTGCATCCGCAAACCATTCTCGCCACCAAATATGCCGGCGAAATCATCGGCGATCCGTTCGGCTATCCGCTGCGGCTGCGCACCGCGACCAAGCTCGGCTATAAGAACGCCAAGTGGATCAAGGCGATCGAAGTCTCCAACGAATTTCGCGAGACCTACTGGAGCGAGCGCGGCTTCAACTGGTATGCGGGGATTTGAATTCGCTCGCACCACCCGGCATTGCGCGGAGCGCTAGCGACCAAGCAATCCGGATCAAATTTCCTACTGGATTGCTTCGCTCGCAATGATGGGTGAATAGGATGCATCACTTCCGCACGTAAATCCGCCAACGCCCATCGCGGCTTTCCGCCAGGCGATAATCGGCGCCGCCGGCAAAAGGATCATTCCCCCAGGCGCCGTCCTGCGGCACCAATACGACGACATCGCAGCCATATTTCGTGGCAAAATCGCCGACGTCTTCCGCCAGTGCGCGGCCCGCAAACACGCGAATGAATTGCTCGTTGACCGCTTCGCGGCGCTCCGGCGACAGCGGCGCGAATGGGAGCGCCATTTCGCGGCCAGCGAAGCACGAGCTGCGGTCGCCCAGAAGCGCCCACGAGATGTTGACTGGCCACGGCGTTAAATCCGCCAAGAATAACGGATTATTGGCGATCCGCGCGTTGGGCGAAGCGTAACGCCGCACTGCGCTCCACAAGTCCGGCGTCTGCGCGAACACCGCATCGTCGGCGGCGGCATTGCCGCGCAGATTGCCGGCGATGAGCCCGACGGTCCCCGGCAGGCCGAGAAAAAATCCGCCGCAGGCGCTGGCAACGATCGCCGCGCGCATGACGCGACTGGCCACCA
>JBPYFG010000538.1:0-2547 GCA_051986365.1 Xanthobacteraceae bacterium | reverse complement strand
TTGAGCGCATTGCCATTGTACATGGCGATGCGGTTCTGCATTGACGCGCTGCGCGCCAGCACGGCGTTTCTCCCCGATGGTCAAATCATCATCGCCGCGATATTCGCGACGATCAAGCCGAGGGCGCTGTTTGCAATTGGCGCCTGAGGTGCTTGTAGCCACTCGGCGCGCGAGGCGTGTCCTCGTGCTCGAAGAAGGAAACTGGTGCTGTCGGTCAGGATTGAACTGGCGACCTCTCCCTTAGCAAGGAATGACTTCCTGCTGGATTGCATTGCGAATTTCGTCAGTCCCCGAATAGTCCCCGCGAACGGCTCAGTGGACACTTTTTTCTGCACAGCATGAGTCTGGCTTTGGAAACAAGGATGTCCGCTTTCGGGGGGTAAAGCGGACATTCCTTCGACCTCTCGATGTTCGCTTTTGACCCAAAGCCGACATCAACGCGAGGGCAATACCGCTTACCCAGCATGTTTGGGCCTTATGTCACACAACAGCTGGGCGTCAACCTGTGCTAGCGTTTAATCCGGTTTCGGCGCGGTCTTTGGCCGGGGGCGGCAAATGCGGCGGCGCGAATTCATCACGCTTATTGGCGGCGCGTGCGGCAGCATTACCGGCGCTCGGGAGAGTGCGGGGGCGTCCGAATGACCAGCGGACGGGTCGAACGCAGGTTAGCGGCAATTCTTGCGGCCGATGTCGCCGGCTACAGTCGGTTAATGGGCATTGATGAGGAAGGCACGCTGGCCGCGCTCAAGGGCCACAGACGCGCCGTCGTCGATCCCAAGATCGCGGAACACCGCGGCCGCATCGTCAAGACCACTGGCGACGGTATGCTGGTGGAATTTGTCAGTGTTGTCGACGCTGTGCGCTGCGCGGTGGACGTCCAGCGCGGGATGCTAGAGCGCAACGCTGAAGTGGCACCCGACAGGCGCATTCAATTCCGTGTTGGCATTAATGTGGGTGACATCATCAGCGATGATAACGACATCTACGGCGATGGCGTTAACGTCGCGGCCCGGCTAGAAGCATTGGCGGAGCCGGGCGGCATCTGTGTCTCACGCATTGTGCACGATCAGGTGTGCGACAAGCTCGATTTTTTCTTCGAGGACATGGGCGAACAGCAGGTTAAGAACATCGCTCGGACCGTGCGCACGCACCGCATTCTGCTCAATACGAGGTCTGCCGAACCGGCCAATGCGGCGGCTTCTTCGCTACGATCAGCGCAACCGCTGTCGCAGAAGCCGTCAATCGCGGTGCTGCCCTTTGCAAATATGAGCGGCGACGCCGAACAGGAGTATTTTTCGGAGGGTGTCACCGAGGACATCATCACCAACCTTTCGCACAACCATTCATTTTTTGTGATTTCGCGCGGTACCTCGTTCACCTACAAGGGTCCGGCGGTTGACGTCGGCAAAGTTGGCCGCGAACTCGGCGTGCGCTACGTGCTCGAAGGCAGCGTGCGGCGCGCCGGCAATCGCGTCCGCATCACCGCACAGCTCATCGAGGCGGCAAGCGGCCATCATTTGTGGGCGGATCGTTACGACCGCGAACTGGCCGACGTCTTTGCTGTCCAGGACGAGATTGCCCGAAGCATTACCGGTGCGATCGCCCCCGGCATTATCGCCGCGGAAATTCGGCAGGCGCAGCGCAAGGACCCGGATCAGCTCGATGCCTGGGACCGGACTGTACGGGCCCATTGGCACAACCGTCGCTTCACGCGTGAGGACCTAGCCGAGGCGCGCCGCCTGTTGACTGAAGCCATCTCATTGGACCCGACAAATTCGATGGCGCATGCGGATCTCGCCTTTGCTCGGCACTTCGAGGCGGTGTTCGGCTGGGGCGACGGACCGATTGTGTCGCACACCCGGCTCGGTGAAGCGGCGCGGAAGGCGGTCGCTACCGATGACAACGATGCAATGGCGCACACGGCGTTGGCGATCTTCGAGCTATTTTCCGGTCATCACGAAGAGGCCCGACGCCGCCTCCATCGTGCCCTTGACCTCAATCCCAATTCGGAGTTCGCCCGCGGCTATCTGGGCGTAAGTTATGCTTTCGGCGGCGATTATGAGGCCGCCCTACCGCATCTCGAGGAGGCGATCCGTCTTAGCCCTCGCAGCCTGCTGTTGGTCATCTGGCATATTTCCAAAGGCTGGGCGGCGTTAGTGGCCGAGCGGTACGAAGCGGCGGTTGAGTTCACAGAGCGCGCCCGCGAAGCCAATCCCGAATTTCCTGACATTTATGCGGTCTTGGCTTCCGTCTATGGACATTTAGGAAATACTGCAGCCGCTCGCGAAGCATTGCAGCAGTTGCTGCATCGTATGCCGAAATTGACCGCTAGCGATGAGCGCCTTGCTCGACCGTTCGCACGACCACCCGATCGGGGGCGGTTCCTCGATGGCCTGCGGAAAGCAGGGCTGCCCGAAACTTGAGCACGGCCTGTCTGCTGGTTGCGATGCGCAGCCGGGAATTGATCTGCTTGCCGCCAAAATGAATGTCCGCTTTTGGCACTTAGCGGACATCACAGCCGTGCTGATCCATGTCCGCTTTCGGGGG
>JBPYFG010000537.1:0-4594 GCA_051986365.1 Xanthobacteraceae bacterium | reverse complement strand
CGAAAAAGGGCTAATCGTTTTTCCTCGACCATCCGGTGCGCCTCGGTAGCGCTAAGCTTGCCAGCCATCGCCAGCAAAGTCCGCGCCGCAATCACATCGCGAACGTCGAGACCGAATTGCCACAGATTCGGCGGGGACTCCTGGCGCTTCCGGAGCAATCTGAAGAGGGCTTGGGCCCGCAATCTAAAGCGCATAGTGAGTCCATTTCGCTCATTTTCGCATGACGCGTAACTCGACTCGGCATCGCCAGTTCCCGCCGCGCCCCGCCAAGGCGAGCCCGCTAGCCAGCTAACGCCACGTAATCAAATCGTTCACTGCGTAGCGATAAGGCGTCAGCCAGACTGCGATCCAAGCGACGGCCGCCTAAGTCATAATGCGATTGGTCATGGTGCGACTGGTCATGGTGCGACCGGTCATGATGCGATCGGTTTTATTACGACTAGCCATCGCCATTCTCCATTCCCTCAGACTCGTTTAGTCTCCGCTTCGCTTAACCAGGTCCGCCAAAGGGGCGGCCGCTCACGTGTGACGGATGAGGTCATCCCGTGACCTCGTCCGCGCTCAGTTCACGCCGGCTGCGGCGTTTTTTGCTGACCACACATGCTTTGCATTGCCTTTTGCATGTCGGCCGGCGCTACGTCGCGAATATGCGTGGCGATCGACCAGCGATGACCGAACGGATCCTCGATCTGGCCGTAGCGATCGCCCCAGAACATGTCGGTCACCGGCATCGTGGTTTTGGCACCAGCCCGCACCGCGCGCGCGGCGACGGCATCGACGTCGTCGACATAGAGATGAATGGTGACCGGCGAGCCCTTGAGCGATTGGGGTCCGAGCGCTCCGTGTTCGGGCATTTCATCGACCAACATCACGGTCGAATCGCCGATGCGGATGCTGGCATGCATGAGCCGTCCATTAGGACCGGGCAGCCGCGATGTCTCCGTGGCGTTGAAGGCCTTTTTGTAAAATTCGATCGCTTCCGCCGCGCCGGCGCAGACCAGATGCGGGGTCACCGTGTGCATGCCGCTCGGAATCGCATTGACGTTGCTCATACCGTTACTCCTTGCTCGTCTTCGGGATGGCCAAGAAGAGTCACCAGGTAATTCCGCAAGTGGCCAAGGCTTGCGGTGGCGATCTCCGCGCTCTGCTTTGCTTTTGCAAAGATGAAGGCGCCCTGCAGCACGCATTGCATGAAGTAGCCGACGCTCTCGGGGTCCCAGGACGCATCGGGCGCGTAACGGCTTTTGGCGGCAGCGAGGTCGCGGGTCAGTTCGGCAACGTGCTCCGACAGCATGCGATCGCACACCGTTCGCAGCTTCGGATAAGTCGCATAGACCTCCTGAACGGTGGTGCCGATCAGGCAGGTGTAAAGCGGGATCTCACCACGCAGCAGCGAGATGCGAAAATCGACATAGCCGAGCACGCGGTCCCGCGGGTCGCTCTTTGAACGATAGGGCGCACCGCCGAAAAGAGTGGCGGCCATGACGCCAAACTGCTCGACCGCGGCAATCCCGAGCGCTTCCTTGCTGTCAAAGTGGTGAAAGAAACTGCCTTTGGTGACGCCCGCGGCCGCGCAGATGTCATCGACCGTGCTACCGGCATAGCCCTTGGTCCGTACGACGTCGCGGGCTGCGTCGAGCAGCTTGGCGCGGGTTTCGGTTTGAGCTCTAACCATTTACATACCAACCGGTTGGTACGTTTAATATCGTAACGTTTTCAGGGAGTCAAGAGCCCTCGTCACCCACCGGGCTTACTCAATCGCCCGTCATCGTGAGGTAGCCGCCAACGGGTCCAGCCCGAAGTGGCTGGCCTGATGATAAGCTCCGCGGGCCTCGAAGGACGACGGCCTCCAGCGTTCGGGCCGCTCATCCTTCGAGGCTCGCCGTCATGGTGAGGTGCCCGAACCACGCTCGCACCTCAGGATGACGGAACACTCTCATGCGGTGGTCACTCGACTTGACTTCTGCGCCCATTCCCCTATTTCCGCCTGCGGGACACCCCTCCCCACCGAGGGGCGACTATCTGGAAGGATAGGCCATGACGTCAGCGATCCCCTCCGTGCGGCCGCGTGCGCCGCATTTTTCGTCTGGACCGTGCGCCAAGCGCCCCGGCTGGAACCTGCAAAACCTTAGCCGTGCATTTCTCGGCCGCTCGCATCGCGCCAAAGCTGGCAAAGCAAAGCTTAAACAGGCGATCGATCTGACCCGCGAAGTGCTGCAGGTGCCGGCGGACTATCGCATCGGCATCGTGCCGGCGTCCGACACTGGCGCCATCGAAATGGCGCTGTGGTCGCTGCTCGGGCCGCAGCCGGTGACGATGCTGGCGTGGGAGTCGTTCGGCGAAGGCTGGGTCAATGACGTCGCCAAGGAGCTCAAGCTCAAAAATCTAGCCGTGCTGCGCGCGCCCTATGGCGAATTGCCCGATCTGCGTGCGATCGATCCGGCAAGCGATATCGTCTTCACCTGGAACGGCACCACCTCCGGCACGCGCGTGCCGAACGCGGATTGGATCGCGGCGGACCGCACCGGACTAACAATCTGCGACGCGACCTCCGCCGCTTTCGCGCAAGCGTTGGATTGGCGAAAGCTCGATGCCGCGACCTTCTCTTGGCAAAAAGCGCTCGGCGGCGAAGCCGCGCATGGCATGCTGATCTTGTCGCCCCGCGCGGTGGCGCGGCTCGAAACCTACAAGCCGCCGTGGCCGATGCCGAAGATCTTCCGCATGACCAAGGGCGGCAAGCTTAATGAAGGCATCTTTGTCGGCGAGACCATCAACACGCCCTCCATGCTGTGCGTCGAAGATTATCTCGATGCGCTGCAATGGGCGAAGTCGATCGGCGGGCTCAAAGCGTTGCAGGCGCGCGCCGACGCCAACGCCAAAGCCATCGCCGACTGGGTGGTGCGCACGCCATGGATTGATTTTCTCACCCGCGATCCGGGACTGCGCTCGAACACATCGGTGTGCCTGAAAGTCGTCGATCCGGCCGTGAGCCGGCTTCCCGCCGAAGCGCAAGCTGAGTTCGTCAAGGGCATTGCCGCGATCCTCGAAAAAGAAGGCATCGCCTATGACATCAACGCCTATCGCGACGCGCCGCCGGGGTTGCGCATCTGGTGCGGATCGACCGTGGAGCGATCCGATGTCGAAGCGCTGACGCTGTGGCTCGACTGGGCCTATGCCAAGGCCAAGGCCGCGCTTGCCGCGGCAGCGTGAGCTCACTTCCAGCGCGGACTTTTAAGAGGACAAACGCTGAGGACAAACGCAAATGGCGCCGAGAGTGCTTATTTCCGATGCTCTATCGCCGGCGGCAGTCGCGATTTTCAAGGATCGCGGCCTCGACGTGGAATTCGCGCCTCATCTCGGCAAGGACAAGGACAAGCTTGCCGCCACGATCAACGGCTTTGATGGATTGGCGATCCGCTCCGCGACCAAGGTCACGGGCAAGCTCCTGGAGCAGGCCCAGAACCTGAAAGTGATAGGGCGCGCCGGCATCGGCGTCGACAACGTCGACATTGCGGCGGCGACCGCCCGCGGCATAATCGTGATGAATACGCCGTTCGGCAATTCGATCACCACCGCGGAACATGCGATCTCGCTGATGCTGGCATTAGCCCGGCAAATCCCGGAAGCCGACAGCTCGACCCGCGCCGGCAAGTGGGAGAAGAACAAATTTCTCGGCGTGGAAATTTTCGGCAAGACGCTGGGCATCATCGGTTGCGGCAATGTCGGTTCGATCGTCGCCGACCGCGCGATCGGCTTGAAGATGAAAGTCATCGCCTACGACCCGTTTCTCTCAGCCGAGCGTGCGCTTAAGCTCGGCGTGGAGAAGGTCGAATTGGACGAGTTGTGGCGGCGCGCCGATTTCATCACCCTGCATGCGCCGCTCACCGAAAAGACTCGCAACATCGTCAACGCGGAAACGCTGGTGCAGATGAAGCGCGGCGTGCGGCTGATCAATTGCGCGCGTGGCGAGCTGGTCGAGGAAGCCGCGCTCGCCGCGGCGCTTAAATCCGGTCACGTTGCCGGCGCCGCGCTTGATGTGTTTCGCGAGGAGCCGGCCACGCAAAGCGTGCTGTTTGGGCTGCCCAATGTGGTCTGTACGCCGCATCTCGGCGCCTCGACCATGGAGGCGCAGGAGAACGTGGCGCTGCAAATCGCTGAGCAGATGTCGGATTATCTGCTGCGCGGCGCCATCTCGAACGCAGTCAATTTCCCCTCGATCAGCGCCGAGGAAGCGCCGAAATTAAAGCCGTTTATTGCGCTGGCCGAAAAACTCGGCTCGTTCGCCGGACAGCTCACCGAAAGCGGCATCAAGCAGGTGCGGCTGACCTATGAGGGCGTGGTCGCGCAGATGAACACCAAGGCGGTCACCTCGGCGGCGGTGGCGGGCCTGCTGCGGCCGATGCTCCAAGAGGTCAATGTGGTCTCGGCGCCAATCGTGGCGAAGGATCGCGGCATCATCGTCGAGGACACGAGGCGCGATGCCGAGGGCGATTACGACAGCCTAATCACGCTGGCCGTGGTCACCGACCGGCAGACGCGCTCGGTCTCGGGCACCGTGTTCGCCGATGGACGGCCGCGCATCGTCGACATCAAA
>JBPYFG010000536.1:0-4549 GCA_051986365.1 Xanthobacteraceae bacterium | reverse complement strand
GTGGCGGCGTGTCTTCGGGCTGCATTCGTATGTCCAACGATGACATCATCGATCTGTATAATCGTACCAAGATAGGCGCGACGGTCATTGTGCAGCGGTGATGGCGCGCCATCGCCTTTGATCCGCGGTCCGGCATGGCCTGACACATGACCTGGTCGATCATCGCGCGCGATAAGACTACCGGGCAATTCGGGATCGCGGTTGCCACGCGCTTCTTTGCAGTTGGTGCGGTGGTGCCGCACCTCAAATCGCGCGTCGGCGCGATCGCAACGCAAGCGCTAGTTAATCTCTTTTACGGCACCAACGGCTTGCGTCTCCTTGAACAAGGCGTGAGCGCGAAAGCGGTTGTCGAGATGGTCATCGCCGCCGATGCGGGCCGCGACCAGCGCCAGGTCCATGCGATCGACGCGCACGGCGGCGCCGCCGCTCATACCGGAAAGAGCTGCATCGGCTGGTGCGGCCACTTGGCCGGCGACAATTTCTCGGTTGCCGGTAACATGCTCGCCGGCGCGCGCGTCATTAAGGACACGGCGGCCGCCTATGCAAAGAATGCCGCGCTGTCCTTTCCGCGCCGTTTGATCGCCGCGATGCGCGCCGGCGAGGCGGCAGGCGGCGACAAACGCGGCAAGCAATCCGCCGCGCTCACCATTTGCGGCGAGGAAGAATGGCCGGATCTCAACCTGCGCGTCGACGATCACGCCGAGCCGCTGGCCGAGCTTGAGCGCCTCGAAAGCGTAAGCCGGGAGCGCTTCGTGCATTTCATGGCGATGTGGCCAAGTCGGCGCGACCGGGTTGGCATCACCGATCGCGATGTTATCGAACGAAAGATCGCGGAGGCCGTTGCTGCGGAGCGTTCGTCGTGAGCGCCTCCGATCCGCTTGTGGAAATTGAAAATCTCAAAGTGATTTTTCACGGCGACCGCGGCAGCGCTACTCACGCGGTTGATGGCCTCGATCTGACAATCCAGCGCGGCCAGACCTTGGGTCTTGTCGGCGAGTCAGGGTGCGGCAAGCCCGCCACCGCGCTGTCGGTGATGGGATTGCTGCCAAAGGCTTCGGCCGAAGTGTCGGGCCGCATTCGATTCGACGGCGCCGATTTACTCTCTTTGCCGGATCGCGAGATGCGCAGTCTGCGTGGCGATCGGCTGGCCATGATCTTTCAGGAGCCAATGACCTCGCTCAATCCGTCTTTTTCGATCGGCGAACAGATTGCCGAGAGCCTGGTCCGCCACCGCGGCCTATCGCGAGGCGAGGCGCGGGCGCGAACCATCGAATTGCTGCGGCTCGTCAAAATTCCGTCGCCCGAGCAGCGCGTCGACGATTATCCGCATCGGCTTTCCGGCGGTATGCGGCAGCGGGCCATGATTGCTCTCGCACTCGCCTGCGATCCCGAACTCCTCATTGCCGACGAGCCGACGACCGCGCTCGACGTCACGATTCAGGCGCAGATCCTCGAATTGATGCGCGATCTGAAAGCCTCGACCGGCATCGCGATCATTCTCATAACCCACGATCTCGGGGTGGTTGCCGAAATTTGCGACCATGTCGCCGTCATGTATGCGGGCGAGATCGTTGAATACGCGCCTGTCGGTGCCTTGTTTGCGGCCCCGCAACACCCCTACACAATCGGGCTGCTTGGCTCTATTCCCCGCTTCGATGCCAAGGCCGAGGAGCTCGCCGCCATCGAGGGCATGGTGCCGAGCTTGGCCGAGCTTCCGACCGGGTGCCGTTTTGCGGCGCGCTGTCCCTTGGTGCGGGAGCGATGCAGACAGACGTCGCCGCCGTTGGCGGCCGTCGGCCCCGGCCATCGATCGCGTTGCATCCGGGCGCCGCTCGAGCAGGTTGTGGCATGACCGCGCCGCTTCTCGAAGTCGAAAACCTTGGCCGGCAGTTCGTAGCGCGGCGCTCGGTGCTCGGTCGTCCGACTGCCATGATTGCGGCCGTGGAAGCGGTGAGCTTTGCGCTTGAAGCAGGGACCACGCTGGCGCTGGTCGGCGAATCCGGATGCGGCAAAACCACGCTCGGACGGCTGGTTCTCCGCCTCATCGACCCCACAGCGGGACGCATCATTTTTGACGGTCGTGACGTAACCGTCCTCAAAGAGCGGCAGCTTAACCCGATGCGCCGCAATGCCCAGCTCATTTTCCAGGATCCCTATGCGTCGCTCAATCCGGGCATGACCGTCGGCCAGATCCTCGCCGAGCCGCTGGCGCTGCACGGGGTAGTACCGCCGTCACGGCGCGGCGAGCGCGTCAGCGAACTGTTGGGCCTGGTCGGGCTCGAACCCCGGGCGGCCCGCCGCTATCCGCATGAATTTTCCGGCGGCCAACGCCAGCGCATCGCCATCGCACGGGCGCTCGCGGTCGAGCCAAAGCTTATCGTTTGCGACGAACCGGTATCCGCGCTCGACGTCTCGATCCGCGCGCAGGTGCTTAATCTGCTGCGCGACTTGCAGCACCGGCTTGGCCTCGCCTACATTTTCATTTCCCACGATCTCGCCGTGGTGAAGCATGTCGCCGATCGCATTGCGGTGATGCATCTTGGCCGCATTGTCGAGATCGGACCAAGCGAAGAGTTGTTTGCAAATCCGCGGCATCCCTATACCCGTGCGCTGCTTTCGGCCATTCCACTGCCCGCGCCGGGTCTCAGGCGCGAGCGCATCATTCTTCGCGGTGAGGTGCCGAGTGCTTTGCATCCACCCGCGGGCTGCGCGTTCCATCCCCGATGCCCGGTCGCGATCGGGCACTGCAGAACAGTGCGGCCGGAACTCACGGGAAATGTGCACGCGGCCGCCTGTCACCGGTCCGACGAGCTGCCGCCCGCCAATCTCGGTGTGAATCAATGGGACCGGTCGCAGAGCCTAGAACGGCTCGTCAACGCGTTCCGAAGGACCGGATAGGCAGGGCGGTGGCTGTGTTGATACACTCGTAACAATCGCGCTGGTGGGCAAGAAAGCGGGGGAAATCCGATGAAGGCCTTTCGATTGGCGACTGCGGCGGTGCTTTTCATTGCATCCGCCGGCATTGCTTGCGCCCAGACTACGCTGCGCATCGGGCTTGCGGAGGATCCTGATATTCTCGACCCGACGCTGGCGCGCACCTATGTTGGCCGCATCGTCTTTGCGTCGTTCTGCGACAAGCTGTTCGACATCGACGAAAAGCTCAATGTCATTCCCCAGCTTGCCCTTGGCTATGAGACCGCGCCGGACGGGTTATCGGTGACGATCAAGCTGCGTCCGAACGTGAAATTTCACGATGGCGAGCCAGTCAACGCCGAAGCGGCGAAATATTCGCTGGATCGGCACATGACGATGGCCGGTTCGTTCCGCAAGCCGGAACTTGCCGCCGTCGATCGCGTCGAAGTTGTCGATCCGCTGACGATCAAAATATTGCTCAAGGCGCCATTCGCGCCACTGATTGCACAGCTCACCGATCGCGCGGGCATGATGGTTTCGCCGAAAGCGGCGAGGGAGGCTGGTGACAAATTCGGACTGCATCCGGTCTGCGCCGGGCCGTACAAATTTGTCGAACGCGTGCCGCAGGATCGCATCGTCGGCGAGAAATTCGCCGACTACTGGAACAAGGACAACGTCCATATCGACCGCCTCGTCTTTTTGCCGATCAGCGACGACACCGTGCGGCTCGCCAATCTCAAGAGCGGCGGCCTCGATCTGATCGAACGGGCGTCGGCGACCGACATCAAGGATATCCGCGCCGACCCGACGCTCAAGCTCGCGACCGCGCTCGGGCTTGGCTACATGGGGATCGACGTCAATGAACGCGCGAACATCCCGCTCGGTCAATCGGCCGCGGTACGCCAGGCGCTCGACGCTGCGATCGACCGCGAGGCGCTCAATCAAGTCGTCTTCAATGGCGAATTCATTCCCGGCAACCAGTGGGTGAATCCGGAGAATTTTTATTACCAGCAGAGTTTTCCGGTACCTAAGCGCGATGTTGCCAAGGCCAAGGCGCTGCTCAAACAGGCCGGAGTCACGACTCCTTTCGACGTCGATTTCATGGTGCCCAAAGGAGCAGAGCCGCAGTCGGTCGCGGAAGTCATTCAAGCGATGGCCGCCGAGATCGGCATTAATATGAAAATCCGCGTGACCGAATTCGCGACATCGCTGAAGCAAGCCGAGGCCGGCGAATACGAGACCTATTTATTGGACTGGAGCGGCCGCAGCGATCCGGACGGCAATGTGTACAGCTTCTACAAATGCAAGGCGCCTTTGAACTACACTGGCTTGTGTAATGCAGACGACGACAGACTACTCGACCAATCGCGCGTTCCATCCGATCGCGCGCAGCGCAAGGCGATCTATGAACAGCTGACCGGGCTCCTGCTCGACAACGAGTCGATTATTTACCTCTATCATCGGCGCATGCTGATCGCCCACACCGCCCGCTTGGAAGGCTATCGCCAGCTACCCGACGGTATGGTGCGCGTCATCGGCTTGACGCTGAAGTAAGCGTTGTATCGATGTTGACGTTTGTCGGCAGGAGAGTGTTGCAACTCATCCCGACTTTGTTTTTCGTGTCGGTGATTATTTT
>JBPYFG010000535.1:0-7713 GCA_051986365.1 Xanthobacteraceae bacterium | reverse complement strand
CCGCAATTGCGCACGGCGACGAGCCTGACGCAGCGCGTCGGCGCCGCGCCTTCGGCGCGATTCGCCAAGGTGCGCCATGCGGTGCCGATGCTCTCGCTTGATAACGCATTCGCCGAAGATGACGTGCGCGACTTCGTCGGTCGCATCCGGCGCTTCTTGCGGTTGTCCGAGGACGAGGAGATCGCATTTTCCGCCGAGCCGAAGATCGATGGCTTGTCGATGTCATTGCGCTACGAGCGCGGAACACTGGTCACCGGCGCAACACGCGGCGACGGCAATGAGGGCGAAGACGTCACCGCCAACATCAAAACGCTTGCTGACGTTCCGCAGCGGCTCAAAGGTAGCGGCATTCCTACGATCTGCGAGGTGCGCGGCGAAGTTTACATGACCAAGCGCGCCTTTCTGGCCCTCAATAAGCGACAGGCCGAAACCGGCGGCCAGATCTTTGCCAATCCGCGCAATTCGGCGGCCGGGTCGCTGCGCCAGAAAGACCCATCGATCACCGCGTCGCGGCCGCTCGGCTTTTTCGCCTATGTCTGGGGCGAGATGAGCGAAATGCCAGCCGAGACGCAGTCCGGCATGCTCAAATGGTTCGAGCGCTGCGGTTTTAAAACCAACCCGTTGACCAAGCTCTGCCGCGGTCTCGACGAGCTGCTGAAATTTCACCACGAGATCGAGGCGCAGCGCGGCACGCTGGACTACGACATCGACGGTGTCGTCTACAAAGTCGACCGGCTCGATTGGCAGGAGCGCCTTGGCTTCGTTTCGCGCTCGCCACGCTGGGCGATTGCCCACAAATTTCCGGCCGAGCGCGCCATCACGCTGCTCAAAGATATCGAGATCCAGGTCGGCCGTACCGGAGCGCTCACGCCGGTCGCCAAGCTCGAGCCGGTGACGGTGGGCGGCGTCGTCGTCCAGAACGCGACGCTGCACAATGCCGACGAAATCGCGCGGCTCGACGTGCGGATCGGCGACAGCGTGCAAATCCAACGCGCCGGCGATGTCATTCCGCAAGTGCTCGGCGTGATACTCGAGAAACGCCCGCGCGGAGCCAAACTTTACGAATTTCCGAACCGTTGCCCCTGTCCGCTGCACACCGAAGTGGTGCGCGACCAGATCGCAACCGGCGAACAAGGCGCGATCGCCCGCTGCACCGGCGAATTCGCCTGCCCCTATCAGGCGGTCGAACATCTCAAGCATTTCGTCTCGCGGCGCGCCTTCGATATTGACGGGCTCGGGGATAAGCAGATCGAGCTGTTCTACGAAAAGGAGTGGGTCAAGGAGCCGGCCGAGATTTTCACGCTCGAGGAACGCGATCGAAATCTCAAGCTTGAGGAAGACGGTCGCAAAGTTCACCTTCAGGACATCGAAGGTTTCGGCAAAACTTCGGTGCGCAACCTGTTCGCGGCAATTTCCGCCCGACGCGAGATCGCGCTGGAGCGCTTCATTTACGCGCTCGGCATTCGCCATGTCGGCGAGACCACGGCCGTGGCCTTGGCGCGCGGCTACGGCACCTGGCAGGCCTTCCACGACGCCGGCCTCAAGCTTGCCAAGGGCGACGAAGACGTCAGGGCGGACATGGACGCCCTCGATCAGATCGGTGACACGGTGATCGACAGCCTGCGCGACTATTTCGCCGAAGCGCACAATCGCCGCCGCGTCGAACGGCTCGCCAAGCAAGTGAACATTCGCGAGGCGGAAAAGCCGCGCAGCGATTCCGCGGTCGCCGGTAAGACCGTGGTATTTACCGGAACGCTCGAGAGGATGACGCGTGATGAGGCCAAGGCCTCGGCCGAACGGCTCGGCGCCAAAGTGTCCGGCTCGGTGTCGAAGAAGACCGATTACGTCGTCGCCGGCCCTGGCGCCGGCTCAAAACTGGCCGACGCCAAAAAGCTCGGCGTCAAGGTGCTGACGGAAGACGAGTGGATGAAGCTCATCCGCTGACCGACCTTGATTGCAGTGGGGCGACGGCGGCTCAGAGTCGTCCCAACAGCGCCAGAATTATCACGATTACGAGTATGAGCCCGATGCCGCCGCCCGGATAGTAACCCCAGCCGGAGCTGTAGGGCCAACTCGGCAGGGCGCCGATCAGCAACAGGATCAGAATGATAATTAGAATGGTCGATAACATCCTGTTGCCTCGCGTTTTTCCATGCGGAAAGGCGCACGCAATCAGACGTGCACTCGGCGCAAAAGTTCCCCCTCCGACAGTGGAGGCTGCGACCATTTCGCGGCGACGTTAACTTTTGCCGAGCGCCGCGCAGGCGCCGTGCAGCCAGGTGCGCGTCGGCTCATCGACGAGCGGTGCGAGGATATCGCGCACCTGCGTGTGATAGGCGTCGAACCAGGCGACCTCCTCGGCAGTCATTAAGGATGGCTCGGCCAGACGACGGTCGATCGGTGCCAGCGTTAAGGTCTCGAAACGGTTCAGCGGCTTTTCCGCTTCCGCCGCGGCCGGCATTTCGACCACAAGCACAAGATTCTCGATGCGAATGCCGTAAGCGCCGGCTCGGTAATAGCCGGGCTCATTCGACAAGATCACGCCGCGTTTAAGCGGCGCCGTGCCCAATTTTGAAATCCGCGCCGGTCCTTCGTGGACCGACAAATAACTGCCGACGCCATGGCCGGTGCCATGATCGAAGTCCAGTCCATCCCGCCACAAAAATTGCCGGGCCAACGGATCGAGCTGGGCTCCGGTGATGCCGTCGGGGAATACCGCGCGCGCTATGGCGATGTGACCCTTAAGCACAAGCGTGAAGTTCTTGCGCATGTCCGCATTCGGCGTGCCGATCGCGACAGTGCGGGTAATGTCGGTGGTGCCGTCCTCGTATTGGCCGCCGGAATCGATCAGGAACAATTCGCCGGGTGTAATGCGCCGGTTGGTTCGCCGGGTGACGCGGTAATGCACGATCGCGCCATCGGGTCCGGCGCCGGCGATGGTGGGAAACGAAATGTCCTTCAGAAGTCCAGTGTCGCGGCGAAAACTTTCCAACGCCTCGACAGCCTCGATTTCGGTCAGCGCGCCGCGCGGCGCTTCGCGATCGAACCAGGCGAGAAAGCGTGTGACCGCGGCGCCGTCACGCAGTTGCGCCGCGCGCGCCCCGGCAATTTCAGCTGCATTCTTCACCGACTTCATAGGCGCGATCGGATCGGCCGCGCGCAGGATTTTGCCGCCGCTCTCGGTCACGGCGCGAGCGATGGCGTCAGGGCACAAGGCCGGATCGAGCATCACCACGCGCCCGACTTTGCCGAGCGCCGCAAGGTCTTTTTCAAAATCCGCCGGCGCGCGGAGGGCGGCCAGCGTTTCGAGCCGCCCGCGCGCTGCGCCGTCGAGTTTGCGCGGCTCGATGTAGAGCGCTGGCCGGCCGCCGCGTTGCACGGTAGCGAAAGCGAGCGCCACCGGCACATGCGGCACGTCGCTGCCGCGAATGTTGAACAGCCATGACACCGCCTGCGGGTCGCA
Organism: Xanthobacteraceae bacterium; assembly: GCA_051986365.1. Taxonomy (GTDB): domain Bacteria; phylum Pseudomonadota; class Alphaproteobacteria; order Rhizobiales; family Xanthobacteraceae; genus BOG-931. The sequence continues at coordinate 4,250 of JBPYFG010000535.1, read as the reverse complement.
GACGATCAGCACATCGGCGCGCTTTTCTAGCGCCTCGTTCACTCGCGCGAGCTTGGCGGCGGCGTCTTCGCCGGCATAGCGCAGATCGTGCAACACCGCAGCGCCGAGCGGCGGCTGCGGCCGGTTTTGCCAAAGCGCATCGATCGGATTGTCGGCGACCGCAACGAGGCTGCCGCCGGCGGCGTCACAGGCCTTGGCGAGGCGCTCGGCACCATCGAGCGTGTGCAGCCACGGCGAATAGCCGAGCTTGGCGCCCGACGGCAGATTCTCCTCGATCCAGGCCGGGGGCGGATGCTCGACCAAATGTTCGACCGTGAAGGCCGCGCTGTCGATCTCTTCGCGCACCTGCACCAGGTAGCGGCCGTCGACGAAAATCGCCGCGCGATCGGCGAGTACGATGGCCGCGCCGGCCGAGCCGGTAAAGCCGGTCAGCCAGGCGAGACGCTCGGCGCAGGGCGGCACATATTCGTTCTGATAACGGTCGGCGCGCGGCACGATCAAGCCGTCGAGCCCGCGGCGTTTTAATTCAGCGCGCAGTGCGGCGAGCCGCGGTGCGCCGGCGCCGCGCTCGGTGCGGTCTTCGAACGATTGGAATCGCGCTTCGAACATCAGCGGTAATGTATGGGCAAATGAAGAGAACGTGGAGTCGATGGCGTCCTCTCCCTCCAGGGGAGGGTTGAGGCGCGCTTGAGAACCAAAGTGCTCCAGCCGTCGACTTCAATACGCCGCTCGAGAGTAAAATGCGGATAAGCGGCGCGCGCAGCGTTGGCCTGGGCATTTAACAGGCCCGACAAAACGACGCGGCCGTGCTGGGCGACAATCCTGGTCAGAGGCGCGGCGAGCCTTTGCAGTGGCGCGAGCAGAATATTGGCGAAGACCAGATCGAACGGCGCGCCGGCGCGAATATCCGCCGCCGCAAGACCATTGGCGCGGCAGACTCGCACTAGTGCAGCGCTGCGGTTAAGCCGTGCATTGTCGCGCGCGATTCGCACGGCATGGGCATCGATATCGCTTGCCAGCACGGGGCGCCGCAGGCCCTTGGCGGCGGCGATCGCCAGCAAGCCGCTGCCGGTGCCGAGATCGAGAACCCGTCGCGGTTTTGCGAACTTGCGCAGTTGATCCAGCGCCAATAGGCAGCCGCGCGTCGAGCCATGATGACCGGTGCCGAAGGCCAGCGCCGCCTCGATCTCGATGCCGAACCGGTGCGGCGTGCAGCCGCGATCGTGCGCGCCGTGGACGACGAAGCGGCCCGCCGCGATCGGTTTTAACGCGAGGAGACTCTCGACGACCCAATCCTTGGCGGCGATGCGCTTAAAGCGCAGTCCCTTGGATACCGTGCGGCCAGCCGCCGACATTGCCAAATCGCGCACCGCGCCCTCGTTGAACTTGGAGCGGAAGTAGAACGTGACGCGCCACCGGCCCTGACCAGCATCCACAAGGCCGACCGCAGCGTCCTCAGCAAAGAACGCCTCGGCAAAGCAATCGGCGATCCGCCGCGCTGATTGTTCATTGACTGTCAGCGTGGCGATCGTGGTATCCGCTGGGTGCGCAAGCGGTTGGTAATTCATTGCAGCATCGACCGTTTTCAGGGTTCTACACTGAATTCACAAGACTGCCACCGACCGGTTTATTCCCGTAAAACCCGAAAATATTCACCGTCCCATCCACGCTTTGTTTGTCACATTTCCACAGCCTTCGCCGCTATATTTCCACACCACGAGAAAGATTTGCCGGAGCCATGGAATGACCAGACTTGCGATGACCGCACCACGCACGCGCTTACCTTTTCTGATCGCCGCGACGCTTGCAGCGGCTGCCTTTTTCGGCGGCATGACGCTCGATTGCGCCGCGGCGCAGACCGCGCCGGATTACGCAAAGCTGCTCGCGGCCTCCGACCGCAGCGATACCGATCGCGACGCCGACAAGCGCCGCGATCCGGCGCCGTTCCTCGCTTTTGCCGCGCCGCGTCCGGGCCTGAGGGTGCTCGATATGGGCGCGGGCGGCGGCTATTCCAGCGAACTGATGGCCCGCGCAGTGGCGCCGAACGGAATGGTGTTTGCGCAAAATCCGGCCGATCTCGGCGAGCGCGCCAAGGCCGCGTTCCAGGCGCGGCTGGCGACGCCGGCGATGAAGAATGCGGTCGCCGATACCGCGCCGTTCGACGATCCGATTCCGCCGGGCATACAGGATTTCGATCTCATCACCTTCCTGTTCTACTACCACGACACGACCTACATGGAGGTCGACCGCGCGCAGATGAATCGCAAATTGTTCGCCGCGCTCAAGCCCGGCGGTTTTCTCGTCATCGCCGATCATTCCGCGCTGCCCGGCCAAGGCGTCTCAGTCGGCAAGACACTGCATCGGATCGACGAAGCCACCTTGCGTCAGGAAGTCGAAGCCGCGGGCTTCAAACTCATCGCCACCGGCGATTTCTGGCGCAATGCCGCCGACTCGCATGATTTCCCGAGCTTCAAGCGCGACATGCCGGTCGACAATTTCGTGCTGAAGTACCAGAAGCCGATGTGAGCGGCCAACCGAAATCGGCCTTCCGATTTCGGAACATGATTGTCCAGGTCGGCAACAGCCGACTTGGCTGCACCCTTCGAGGGCCGCGCCCTTCGCGGCCACCTCAGGGTGACGGAACGGGCAACGCTACTGCAGCTGGTCCTTTACCTTGTCGAGCCCGGCATTGACGCAGTCATCGTCAACACCCGGCGAGCCTGACACACCGACGCCGCCGATCACCTCATTGCCGATCTTGATCGGCTGCCCGCCGGGAATGGCAATGACGTTCGGCAAGGTCACCTGCTGATGTGCCACTGAATTTGGATCCTGAAGCTTCTTGGCGTATTCGGCGGTGGGTTGTCGGAAAGTCATCGCGGTATAGGCCTTGCGCCGGGCATTCTCCATCGTATGAGGCGCCGCATCGTCGCCGCGCATCTCGACGATGGTTTCACCGTGGCGGTCGACCACCACGGCGGAAACAGCATAGGTCTTTGCTGCGCACGCGGCGACCGCCGCTTCGGCAAGGGTCCTGGCGACGCTCAGGGAGATATCTCTATGCATGATCAGCGCGGCGCTGGCCGGCGCGGCGCAAAACGCGGCAAGCACGAAGGCGGCAAAGCTTAAGCGGGCATTATACGGCATGGTCGCGGTCCTCCTGATGAAATGATTGTTGCGCGGCTGGCACGAAGGCGATGGCAAGCGCGTGCGTGACAAACACCGGCACGCTATTCGCTATTCGCCGCGCGTTATTCACAATTGGCTATTCGCTATTCGCTTTGCGCAATGCGTCACCGCTGCCAGTAAGCGGGCGCGCCATAGACCGGCGGCGGCTGCGGTGGGTAAGACGGCGGCGCGTAGCCCGGCTGGGCGTAATACGACTGCCCCTTATAGGACTGGCCCGCAGAAGGCCGGGCATAGGAAGGTTGCGCGTAGCTAGGCTGGTAACTCTGGCCATAAGTAGGCTGGCCATAACTGGGCTGTCCGGAACTGGGCTGCCCATAACCGCGGTCACCGTGATAGGGCGAGGAGCCGCTGCCGGAACCGGGCGCGACCGGCGTGGGCTCCGACGACACCACAGTCTCGTTGAGCGGCAGCCGCGAACGCGCCACCGGTGCGTTGTCGCCGCCTGGCGTGCGGCCGGCGACCACCACTTTGGTTTCGCCCATGCCTTGCGCCTTGATCATGTTGAACAGCGTCTGCGCATGATCCGGCGACAGCCGCACGCAGCCATGCGACACCGCGCGGCCGAGATGCTTCACGTCGAAAAAGCCGTGAATCGCGTGCCCGTCCATATCGAAGAAGATCGCATGCGGCATCGGCGCATTGTCCCATTCTTGGGAGTAGTGATCGGCATCCATACGGTTTGGCTTGAAGTTGCCGCTCGGCGTGTCATAGCCGGGCCGCCCGGTCGAGACCGGCCAGACGTAACGCTGCGCGCCATCGACCGCGACCGACATCTGTTGGGTGCTCTTGTCGATGGTGATGAGGATGCTGGCGCTGGCAGGCGCCGCGAGTGATGCCGCAAACATGGCGCCAAACAGGGACGCGGCAAGCCGACAGCGTTCTGCCGCTTTGCGCGCAGACATATTGCCGAAACACATGGCGATACCCGACAATGTTCTGAACCCCCGTATAAGATAAGAAATCCTTGGTCCGGCTTTGGTTCAAATGTCCGGGAGCGGGGAGGACGGAATGGTGAACGGATTGGGGCAGCACTTGCTCCACATTCCGCCCCGCGAGGGGCA
>JBPYFG010000534.1:0-3400 GCA_051986365.1 Xanthobacteraceae bacterium | reverse complement strand
ACAATCGGAAACATTGCCGCAATGCGGCCGCTAATCAGATCTGCGAGCGCAGCACCTTGGCCGCGATACGGCACGTGGACCATGTCGAGCCCGGTGCGCGCCTTGAATATCTCGCCGAATAGATGGGTGGACGAACCGATGCCAGAGGAGCCATAGCTGAGCTCACCCGGGCGCGCGCGTGCGTAAGTGATAAAGCTATCCAGCGATCGCGCCGGTATGGCCGGATGAATCGCGACGAGATGCGGCGCCGACCACATCATGCCAATCGCGGTAAAATCAGTCGCTGGATCGTAGGACAGATGCCGGTACAGACTTTGGTTGATGGTCTGCGTGCCATTGGTGCCGATGAACAGCGTATGGCCGTCGCCTTGCGCTCGCGCCGCTTCCGCGGCGGCGATATTGCCGCCAGCACCCGGCTTGTTCTCGACCACAACGGGTTGCCCAAGCACGGTCTTGAGGTGCTCGGCTAACAAGCGTGCCGAGAGATCGGCGCTCCCTCCCGCTGGAAACGGTACGAGAATGGCAATTGACTTGCTCGGCCAAGTATTAGACGACTGATCCGCCCAGCTTGGAACCGCCGCAGCGATCGCAGCTGCGGCGGCGCCTCCCAAGATCAGACGTCGGCGAGCTAACAACATCATGCTTTCTTACAGGCTAGGTGCGCCGGAACCCTGTGGCGCTGAAGTGACACTTCCTGGAAATCGACGGCTGTTGCAAGCGGCCCGCGTGGCCGACGCGCCGCCTGTCTGATTGAATAGCTCTGCCGTGGGGGGACGGGTGCCGGTTTTAACTGCTGTTCGGTACCAGCGTTTTGAGGGGCAATGACGCAGAGTTCCGCGTATCCGGTGCGCTCGAGCGATGCCGTCGCTGCCAGTTCTCGGACGAGCGTTCTTCTCCGTTCCGGCTTGGCGCGGCTGCAGCCATGGAGTGACTGGATCGTTTTGATTGTGACGGCTGCGGCTCTGTACCCGATGTTCGGCCGCAGTTCGGATATGGGACCGTTTTACAGCGCCGCCGCTCGCTGCGTTTTGCATGGCGAAGCGCTGCTGAGCTGCTTGCCGCAATACCCCTATCAGCCGGCCTTGGCGATCTTTTTCATTCCGATCGCTTTCCTGCCGGCGGTTCTGCAAAGACTGATCTGGTATGTGATCTTTGTCGGCTGCTTGGTGCTCGCCGTTCGACTGACCGAAGCAATCGCCGAGCGGCTTTATCCTGGCTCAACGCGCGGCCAAAACCTGTTCTGGCTGCGGACGATCATGCTGATCACCTGCGGTAAGCATTTTCTCGACGTCATCACTTACGCCTCTCATGATCCGCTTTCGCTAGCGCTCATCATGCTTGGGACCTGGGCCTTGTTTAACGGCCGCGAAGCTGTGGGCGGACTGTGGCTAGCGGTTGCCGCCGCAATTCGCGCTTCGCCGCTCATTTATCTTCCCTATTTGATCCTCAAGCGGCGGCTGGTCGCCTGCGGCGTTTTCATGATCGCTTTGTTGGGAGTGAGTGTGATCCCCGACATCATCGGCGCATTGCGTGGCGGCTATACCGGCCATCTCACCGACTGGCTGGGTCAAGTCGTTGGCCCGGCGCTGGTGCCCGGCAACTCTTCCAAACTTGTATTCTGGGATATCTGGAACGGCGCCAATCTCTACAACCAATCGCTGCGCGGCGTGATCAATCGCTTCGCGACGGCCCCAGTCTTTGGGCTCACGCCGACAACAATCCTCATCGCCGTCGATGGCATCTTTGCCGCGATCGTCGGCGTGCTTCTGCTCATGTCACCACGGCGAAGGGAGTACGTCGCTATCGACACAGCGGTGCTCCTGATCGCGATGCTGGCGCTTTCCCCAATGACCAGCCGCTATCATTATATCTTTGTGCTTCCGGCCGTCATTTTGGCGACCGCAGCAACGATCGCCGATCCGCGCATGCGCACGCTCGGGACCTATGTGCTGGCGGCGAGCTTCCTGCTGCGCGCCGGCACTTCAAACGACATCGCCGGCCAGCGATTGACCGACTTTGCGTATACGTATGGATTCATGCCGCTGGGCGCGATTGCGCTCTACATAATCTTCGGCGCGATATTGTGGGCTTGGCATCCTCCGGGATTAAGCGCAGCGGAGGACAACACCGACACTGCGCCGGTGCGGACGCCCCCGCTAAGCTGGCGCACATCGCCAGAATAAGACCGGCAGGTCCCGTCGCTAGCGTATGCGCTTACCGCGCGGGAGATTGCGGCGGGTTGTGCGCTGGAGGATGCTGCGGCTTGGGTGCAGGCGGCGCAAGAACCTGCTGCCTGACGCCTTGCTCGATCTGCTGCAGCGTCGCAATGTTCTGATTCATTTGCTCTTGCTTGGCCGCAAACTGGTCCTGATTGGCGGCGAGCTGCCCCATGTTCCGCCGCACAATCGCGAGATCGGCTGCGATCTGTTTAATCTGCTGCGCTACATCCGATGAAACGGCGCCATCGGCGGTTTTGTTCGCATTTTGCGCGGGCAACAGCCAAGCCGCGGATGGCAACCAAACTGTGATCATCTCGCTTAGCTGCTCGCTGTAGGATTGGCCCGCCAGGGTCAGCGCAACGCCAATTAGAACCGCCGCGAAAAACCGGCTCACCGATCGCACCGTTCGGCTTGTAACGGAGGGTTTTTTAATCGTGTTTTGGCGCACCGGTCGCCGCATGCGTTGCAGATCTCGCTCGGCATCCAGATCGCGCGGAGTAAAATCGCGCTCGTGATATCGGTCATCGGGGACTAACGGAGTAGACGCAGGATACATTCTTCGATCTCCGGGTCAGAATGGTGCCCAAGTCAGAACGGTGCTCAAATCAGAGCGGTGCCCAAGTCATTCCGCTGAAAGATCGCGATCTGAGACGCGCAAACGTGGAATGTGATCGAGCACGATCGGCGTGCTCATGGCGATGCACCGACCTAGACGGCGCGAACGACTGCGGCGGCCTTAGTCCCGCATCGGCGCGCCGCAATAGACGCCGAAGATCGTTCACCCCGGTCTCGGTTCGGGATATTGGCTCGGCCTCAACGGCCATTGGCGCGCTGGGGTCATACTGCGTGGCGTCTAGGGCCGGCTCAGAATGCTCGGTGTGGCGACGCGAATCCACGCGCAGATTAAAGCGCAGCAGACTCCAAGCGGATCTGCGTGTAAACCGCACCAAGGCCTCCGACACCAATAACAATGCCAAGACCATCGCGCCGGCCAGACCGATCGATCCGAAATGTGTCTGGGTGCCGCTGTTCTGCTGCACCTCGCCGTTTGCGTCGGAAACGTTCGTCAAGGTCGGCAATAATTGGTCTTGCCCATTTTCTGCTGCGTGTTCGGCGGCATAACCGTGGCCTTCCGCAGCAAACTGATGCGCGTTCAAATCCACCGATCTCGGCATATCGAC
>JBPYFG010000533.1:0-5089 GCA_051986365.1 Xanthobacteraceae bacterium | reverse complement strand
CCATCGTGCGGCGCGACGAAATGCTGCCGCGCGAAGTGTTCCGCAACGGCGATCGCATCCGTGCTTACATTTACGACGTTCGGCGCGAACCGCGCGGCCCGCAGATTTTCTTGTCGCGCACGCACCCACAATTCATGGCCAAGCTGTTCGCGCAAGAAGTGCCGGAAATCTATGATGGCATCGTCGAGGTCAAGGCGGTGGCCCGCGATCCGGGCTCACGCGCGAAAATCGCCGTCGTGTCGCGCGATTCTTCGGTCGATCCGGTCGGTGCCTGCGTCGGCATGCGTGGCTCGCGCGTGCAGGCGGTCGTCAACGAGTTGCAGGGCGAAAAAATCGACATCATTCCCTGGTCGCATGATATTGCCACCTTCGTGGTCAATGCGCTGGCGCCTGCCGAAGTCGCCAAAGTGGTTTTGGACGAAGAGCGTGAGCGCATCGAGGTGGTCGTCCCCGATCAGCAACTCTCGCTCGCTATCGGCCGGCGCGGCCAAAACGTGCGGCTGGCGTCGCAACTCACCGGCTGGGACATCGACATCCTGACCGAGCAGGAAGAATCCGAGCGCCGTCAGGCCGAGTTCGAGAATCGAACGCGGATGTTCATCGACACCCTCAACGTCGACGAAGTGATCGGGCAATTGCTGGCTTCGGAAGGCTTCAACTCGGTCGAAGAGCTGGCGATGGTCGACGTCAAGGAAATTGCCGGCATCGAAGGCTTTGATGAGGACACCGCCGGTGAACTGCAGACCCGCGCGCGCGAATATCTCGCCCGGATCGAGGCCGAGCTTGACACCAAGCGCCGCGAGCTCGGCGTCGAAGATGCCCTTAAGGACATCGAAGGCATCACCACGGCGATGCTGGTGCGCTTTGGCGAGAACGGCATCAAGACCGTCGAGGATCTCGCCGGCTGCGCGACTGACGACCTCGCCGGCTGGACTGAACGCAAGGACGGCGAGGCCGTGCGCCAAGCCGGCATTCTTGACGGCATGAACTTAGGCCGGGATGAAGCAGAGGCGCTGATTATGCGCGCGCGCGTCAAAGCCGGCTGGATCAGCGAGGCGGATCTTGCCACCCCTGCCACGGCCGAGGAGCCGGCTGCGGAGGCGGCGGAGCCGGCGCAACCTTAAAGCAGACGGATCAAAGCGCACGGATGCTGGCACAGTCGCACGCTACCGAACTCGATGATGGACCGCGCTCGCGCGGCGCTGAGCGGTTTTGCGTGGCGACCCGCGCTGTGCGGCCGGTCGAGCACATGATCCGCTTCGTCATCGCGCCAAACGGCGAAGCCGTCGCCGACCTCAAACAAAACCTGCCTGGACGCGGCGTGTGGGTGACTGCGACGCGGAGCGCGCTGAATGAGGCGCTAAAGGCCAACGCTTTTGCACGCGGATTCCGGCGCGACGTGCGACTTGCCGGCGATCTCGTCCCGCGCACCGAGCGACTGCTCGAAAACGCCACAGTCGATGCCCTGGCCGTGGCACGCAAAGCCGGGTTGGTTGCCATGGGCTCTGCCCAGGTCGAGACCGCGCTCAAGCGCGAGCCCGTCATTGCGCTCCTGCATGCGGCCGAAGCAGCCCCGGACGGAGTAAAAAAGCTCGATTCCGCGCTGGGGCAAAGCCGGCAAACCGGATCGGTGAGGATCATCCGGATATTGACGACCAGCCAATTGGATTTGGCACTGGGCCGCCCAAATGTGATACATGCAGCCCTGCTTGCCGGCCGGGCAACCGAGACGTTTATGGCGCGTTTACGGCGTTTGGAACGATTTCGGACCGCCGAATTCGGCGTGGATGCGGAACTTGATGAAGCCGGCTCGGGCAAGGTTAATGTTCGAGACTGATGTGTACGGAACTGGATCGGAATGACTGAGACCACAAAAAATAGCGGCGAAAAGCTGAGCGTGACCCCTACCAAGACGCTGACGCTAAAGCGCGGCAGCGTTGAGCAGGGCGTGGTGCGCCAGAGCTTCAGTCATGGCCGCAGCAAGGCCGTTGTGGTCGAGAAGGTTAAACGCCGCATTCCCGGACCAGGCGAGGCCAAGACGGAGGCGCCGGCGGCCGACCGTGGCGCCGCGCCCAAGCGTGCCGGGGCGCCCCTCAAGGCTGGCGCCGTGCCTGCCTCGGGGCCGGCCGCCGCTCCGGCAGTACCGCCGAAAGCGTCTGGCGTGGTGCTGCGCACCCTCACCGAAGACGAACGCAACGCGCGCGCACACGCGCTCGCGGACGCGCGTTTGCGCGAACACGAAGAACGCGAGCGCGCCGAAGAAGAGGCTCGGGTCCGGCGCACGCGCGAAGAGACCGAGCGCGCCGAGCGCGCCGCTGCCGAAACCCGAAAGCGCGACGAAGAAGAGCGCCGCAAGCACGACGAGGAAACCCGGCGCAAAGCCGACGAAGTCGCCAAAAAGCGGTTTGGCGCCGATGCCCTGACTGCAAAGCCCGGCGCGCGTCCGGCGCTCGAAGCCGATGATGATGAGGCCCCGCGTACGGCGAGACGCGGCGCGGCCGCTCGGCCCGCCGCAGCGCCCAAGCCGGCGCGCGGTGGCGGCGAAAAACGGCGCGGCCGGCTGACCGTCGTCAACGCGTTTTCCGCCGATGAGGAGCGCGAGCGATCTGAGGCCGCGTTCCGTCGCCGCGTTCTGCGCAAGACCGGTCATCGCGATGCAGAGCCCAAGGAAAAAATTGCGCGCGAAGTCACGATCCCCGAGACGATCACGATCCAGGAGCTCGCCAACCGTATGGCTGAGCGGTCGGTGGACGTCGTGCGCATCCTCATGCAGCAAGGCCATATGGCGAAGATCACCGACACGATCGACGCCGATACCGCGCAACTGATCGCCGAGGAACTCGGTCACACGGTGCGGCGCGTTGCCGAGGCCGATGTCGAAGAAGGCATGTTCGACGCTTCGGATTCGCCGGAAAGCCTGCAGCCGCGCGCGCCGGTGGTGACCATCATGGGCCACGTCGATCATGGCAAGACCTCGCTGCTCGATGCGATCCGCTCGACCGAAGTTGCCGCCGCCGAAGCCGGCGGGATCACTCAGCACATCGGCGCCTATCAGGTCACCTCCCCGTCCGGCGGCAGGATCACCTTCATCGACACGCCCGGCCATGCCGCCTTTACCGCGATGCGCGCCCGCGGCGCTAGAGTCACCGACATTGTCGTGCTGGTGGTGGCGGCCGACGACGGCGTGATGCCGCAGACGGTCGAAGCCATTCATCACGCCAAAGCGGCCAAAGTGCCGATCATCGTCGCGATCAATAAGATCGATAAGCCGGACGCCAAGCCTGAGCGCGTGCGCACCGAATTGCTGCAGCATGAGATTCAGGTGGAATCGCTCGGCGGCGATGTGCTCGAGCTTGAAGTCTCCGCCAAGGAGAAAACCAATCTCGACAAGCTACTCGACACCATCGCGCTGCAAGCCGAAGTGCTGGAACTCAAAGCCAATCCAAACCGGCCGGCCGAAGGCACGGTGATCGAAGCGCGCCTTGATCGCGGCCGCGGTCCGGTCGCCACTGTGCTCGTGCAGCGTGGCACCCTCAAGCCGGGCGACATCGTCGTGGCCGGCAGCGAGTGGGGCCGCGTGCGCGCCTTGGCCTCCGACACCGGGCACTCGGTTGTCGCCGCCGGACCGTCGATGCCGGTCGAGGTACTCGGCTTCAACGGCACGCCGGAAGCCGGCGACCGGCTCGCCGTTGTCGAGACCGAAGCGCGGGCGCGCGAGATTACCGATTATCGCGCGCGCCAGAAGCGCGAAAAAATGGCCGCCAGGCAGACCGGCATGCGCGGCTCGCTCGAGCAGATGATGAATCAGCTCAAGACAGCCGGCCGCAAGGAATTCCCGCTGGTGGTCAAAGCCGACGTGCAGGGTTCGATCGAGGCGATCGTGGGCGCCTTGGAAAAGCTATCGACCAATGAAGTGGCGGCCCGCGTCATCTTTGCCGGGGTCGGCGGTATTACCGAATCCGACGTCACTCTGGCGGAAGCGTCGAACGCCGCCGTCATCGGCTTTAACGTCCGCGCCCACAAAGAGGCGCGCGAAGCCGCCGAGCGTGCCGGCATCGAAATCCGCTACTACGACATCATCTACAATCTCGTCGACGACGTAAAGAAGGCGATGTCGGGACTGCTGGCGCCGACGCTGCGCGAAACCATGCTCGGCAACGCCGTCATTCTCGAAATTTTCAAGGTCTCGAAGGTCGGCAATGTGGCCGGCTGCCGCGTCACCGAGGGCACCGTTGAGCGCGGCGCCAATGTTCGCCTCATCCGCGACAGCGTCGTTGTACATCAAGGCAAGCTGTCGCAGCTCAAGCGTTTCAAGGACGATGCACGCGAGGTCGTCGCCGGGCAGGAATGCGGCATGGCGTTCGAGAATTATCAAGACATGAAGGTCGGCGACATTATCGAGTGTTACCGCGTGGAGACGATACAGCGGACGCTATAACCGCCGTTCGGCCTGGCCTTGGTGCCCGGCGCTTCCGTCTCAATATTGCAAGCCACGAAAACATGGATGGCCGGCAAAAAGCGGCCATCGCAAAAAGGTATCCGGATTCACCCATGAGCCGCCGTCCCCATCGCGATCAAGCGGCCGGCGCTTCGCAGCGACAGTTGCGCGTTGGTGAACTGATACGCCACGAAATGGCGGACATGCTGGCGCGCGGCGACGTTCATGATCCGGTGATCGAGCATCACATGATCACCGTTCCCGAGGTGCGCGTCAGCGCCGACCTGCGACTGGCGACGATTTACATCATGCCGCTGGGCGGACGGGACGAAAAGGAAGTGCTTGGCGCTCTGGAACGCAACAGCCGCTATGTGCGCGGCGAGATCGCCCGACGCGTTAACCTCAAATTTGCACCCGAGATCAGATTTCGCATCGACGAACGATTCGGCGAAGCGGAACGGATCGAGAAGCTTTTGCGAACGCCCGCGGTCCAGCGCGATCTAACGGACCGCGACGATAAATAATGGACAGGATCGGCATTGTTTGCGACCGATTCGGCGCCGCCACGCGCGTCGCAAACAGCGCTAAATTGCCACTCGTGCGAATTATGGTTTCCAAAGCATGAATGCGCCGACCCCTTCGCTTGCTAAT